>JBJKSR010000341.1:0-3027 GCA_046703965.1 Gammaproteobacteria bacterium
AACTCCTGCACCCAGGGCAATTCGGGTTGCGCCATGACCTGCGCTACCGCGGCGGGAGCCGCTTCCACGGTCGAGTACATGGCAGGCTAGGTCGCCACCGCGGCCGGCACCGGCCACAGCTTGAGCGTGGCGCGCGTGATGAGCGCGAGCGTGCCCTCCGAACCGAGCAAGAGACGCGTGAAGTCGTAGCCGACCACGCCCTTGGTGGTGTGCGTACCCACGCGGATGATCTCGCCGGTGCCCGTGACCGCCGTCAATCGAAGGATGTTCTCGCGCGGCGTACCGTATTTCACCGCATGCGGGCCGCCGGCGTTGCAGGCGAGGTTGCCGCCCAGCGTGGAATACGCCGCCGAGGTCGGATCCGGCGGCCAGAAGAACCCCTCGGCGCGCGCAGCCGCCTGGATCGCGGCGTTGGTCGCCCCCGCCTCGGCCTCGACGTAGCGGTTGGCCCGGTCCACCGGCGCGATCCGGTTCATGTGCTCGAAGGACACGACCAGGGCCTCGTGTTCGGGCACGGTCGCCCCCACCGTGTTGCTGCCCTGCCCGCGCGCGATGACCGGCCAGCGGTTATCGGCACAGGCGCGCACGACGGCGGCGACTTCGGCGTCGGATTCGGGAAATGCGACGCCGCCCGCGACGCCGCGCCGGCGGCTGTTGTCGTAGGCATAGACCGCGCAGTCGGCGGGATCCGTGCGCAACCGGGCCTCGCCGAGCACCTCGCGCAGACGCCGCTCGAGCTCGACCGGGAGGCTCATTGCGGGTAGAGGATCTCGTCCACCAGGTCGCACAGGCAATGCAGCAGCACGATATGCACCTCTTGTACGTGTGCCGTGCGCTCGGCGGGCACCCGCAGTTCCATGTCGCCGTCACCCAGCAGCTTTGCCATGGCGCCGCCGTCGCGCCCGGTCAGGGCGAGCACCCAGGCGCCGGCCGCGTGCGCTGCTTCAATGGCGGTGCACACGTTGCGCGAGCCGCCGCTGGTGGAAATCCCCACCAGGGCGTCACCGGGGCGGGCGAGCGCCTCCACCTGCTTCGAAAACACCTGGTCGAAGCTGTAGTCGTTGCCGATGGCGGTCAGGGCCGAGGTGTCCGTGGTCAGCGCGATCGCCGCGAGTGGCGGGCGCTCGCGCTCGAAGCGGTTGGTGAACTCCGCGGCGAAGTGCTGGGCGTCCGACGCCGAGCCGCCATTACCGCAGACCAGGACGCGCCCGCCCGCCTCGATCGTCGCGGCCAGGCGCCGGGCCGCCTCGGCCTCCGGCGCGGACATCGCCTCGCGGGCCCGCGACTGCGTCTCGATGGTGCTGTCGAAATGCCTGCGAACGCGGTCTTCGCTCGTCATGTGGTCTCCTCGAAAGCGTTGGGAATCCATTCGATGTCGCCCGCCCCGGATATCGCGACCACATCGGCCCGCAGTGGGCGCGACGCGGCGCGGGGATGGCGCGTCAGGTAAACGCCGATCGCGCGCTGCAGGCGCCGGCGCTTGGCCGAGGTCACGCTCGCCGCGGCCCCGCCGTAATCGGAACGCGCCCGGTAACGCACTTCCACGAAAACCAGGGTGGCGCCGTCTTCCATTATCAGGTCAATCTCGCCGAAACGCGAACGCATGTTGCGCTCGATCAGTTTCAAACCGCGCGAGGCAAGCCATTTAGCGGCCCTGCGTTCGGCCGACGCGCCCCGCTCGGCACGGTTCACGGCGCGGTGGCCGCGACCGGTGCCGGCACCCCGTTCCTGTAGCGCGCCGGGTCCGCGCGGCGCTGGATGACCTGGTTCGGGCCCATGCTGAGCGAGCCGGTTACGCCGCGCACGGGCTGCGCCAGCGGATGCCCGCCGTGCGCCAGGAGCGGCACCAGGCGCCAGGCGTCGTAGCCCAGGCCGTAGAGCGGCGCGAACTGCCCCCAGTCCTGCGGATACAGCTTGGCCAGCTGTTCGCGCACCGCCGCGGCAGCCCCATTGTCCGCCATGAACCATGGCATCACGGGGAAGTGCACGCCGTCGAGATCGGGCGCCTCGGCGCCCGGCTGGTAGACGTTGGAAATCGAGTACATGGTCAGGCTCAGGCCATGGTTGTACGCAATCTGGGGCGGGATCAACAAAGCCGTGTCGTAGTTCGACGCCGCAAAGAAGACGAACTGGATATCCTGCCGGCGATGCGGGGAAAAACCCAGCGGCTGGCCAAGCAGGCCGGCCAGCTTCTGCTCGCGCTCGGTGCTCGCGTCCAAACCGAACGCAGCGGACAACGCCGCGCCGAAATCCTGGCTGCGGGGACGGAACGTGACACTGCTCAACACGCGTCCACCAAGCAGGGTCAGGTTGTGGGTAAACGCATCGGCAATGCGCTCGCCCCAGTCGTCGTCCGGTACCATCACCACGGCGCGGCTCAACCCGTGCGCCACGGCCTCCTCGGAGCTGGTGCGGGCCTCCTGGGCCGGGCTCAGCCCGAACTGATAGAACATCGGCGGCGGTGCGCTCTGGCCCGGGAGGTAGTTCAGGGCCAGCGAGGGCGTGCCCCCCAGCGCCGGAGCGGCTCCCTGTACGCCGGCCACCGTCAGCGGCCCGAGGATAAAATCGGCCCCGGCCGCACGCGCCTTGGCCACCGCCTCGCGGGCTCCGGTGGCACTGCCGTCCGTGTCGTATACGTTGATCGTCGGCTGCGCGCCCTGGCCGCGGTAGTAGGCGGCGAGGATACCAGCCTGCACGGCGCGCGCCTGGGCCGCATTGGGGCCGCTCAGCGGCAGCAGGAGCGCAACGCGCCCCGGGTAGCGCAGGCGGGCCCGCTCCTCGGCCACGATCTCGGCCACCAGCCCCTGATTGGCGGGATGGGCGGGATACGTCGACCGCCAGTCGGCGAGCTGCGAGGAGAACTGCCGGGGCTCTTCCCAGCTCGTGCGCCAGATCTTCGCCAGCGCTATCCAGCCCTGCGCCACCGGCGAGGCGCCCTTCGGCGAAGGCAGGCTGGCGCCGCCGACCAACAGGCCCCACAGCAATTCGTCATTGTCCAGCGCCGCGTTCGGCTGACCCGCGAGCAGC
>JBJKSR010000342.1:0-4595 GCA_046703965.1 Gammaproteobacteria bacterium
AAATCCGAACGGACGGGGATTCAATCGTGTCCGCGGTAGATGCAGCCCGAATTGCAGGTCTCGGCGACTTCCACGGCGCCGAGCTGCGGCAATGCCGGCTTCAACCGCTCCCAGATCCAGCGGGCCAGATTCTCGCTGGTGGGGTTGTCCAGCCCCTCGATGTCGTTCAGGTAGCGATGGTCGAGCTGCCCGAAGATCGGATCGAACGCCGCAGCCACGTCGGCAAAATCCATGACCCACCCGGCAGGCTCGCGAACCTCGCCGGAAAGCACGATCCGGATGCGGAATGAATGCCCGTGCAGCCGTGCGCACTTGTGGCCCTCCGGTACGTTCGGCAGGCGATGGGCGGCCTCGATCTGGAAACGCTTGTACAGCTCCATGGGACAGGATGAGCCGGGGGTTCCCCGATATTTTCGCACGCTTCCCCGGATTCCGGCCCCGGTCCGGCCGATTGCGGGAGGGGCGGCTACGCGCTAGGATGGAGCGGCAAGCCGGGCCGGCAGGGGGACAGGCCGCATGAACGGGCCGATGGAGCCGGAAGACCAGCGGGCGCTGCGTCGGCGCCTGCAAAAACTGCAGGGCGAACACCGTGCGCTCGACGAGCGGATTCACGCCTTCGAATCCGCGTCCTACGCCGACCAACTCGGCCTCCGCCGCCTGAAAAAGCGCAAGCTCTACCTGCGTGACGAGATCGAGAAACTGCGCAGCGCACTGATCCCGGACCTCAACGCCTGACCCCGGGCCGCCCTTGCGGACGGCCCGGAATCCTGGTCTCGCCTACTTGCCGGCCCCGCTGCCGCCGGCCGCCGCCGCCGCCGCCGCCGCCGCCGCCGACGGCATGGTGACGGGCTTGACCTGCACGGCCTTGCCCACCGCCAGCGTCTGCACGCCGGCCTTGTAGGCTTTCTCGTTGAACTGCACCACGGCCTGGTGCAGCGGCCCGTTGAAGCGGGCCAGCATGCCGTCGAAGGTCTTCTGCAGCTTGCTGATCTCGCCCATCTGCTCGGCGTTGGGCGCCTGGTTCGGTCCCATGTGGCCCAGCATGCCGTAGGCGCCGAACAGCTCCTCACCGAAGCGGGAAATGTAGTGCAGACTGTCTTCGGGCACGGAGTACTGGACCTTCGGGTTGTACATCTCCATGCCGAAGGCGCCCAGTTGCTTCTTCAACGCAACCGCCGCGTCGTGCACGCCCGCCTTGGCGCTGCCCTTGGCGGCACCCGCCGTATTACCGATGACCTGGCCCAGGGTATCGAGCATCGAATGCGTGCGCTCCAGCATCGTCACCGCGGCATCCACCTCGTTACGCAGTATCAAGCCTGTCTGCAACGCCTTCTTCTGCGTGTCCATCGACAGGTCGAGCCGCGGATCGGCGACGACCGTCACCGTCTGCTCGCTGCTGTGCTTGCCGGCGGTCACTTTGACGTGATACGTCCCGGGGAGCACGATCGGCCCGCTCGGTCCGCCTCCGCCCCGGCGCTCGCCGCCCCGCAGGAAGCTGGGCATGTGCGCGCCGTCGTAATGCATGTTCCATGCGATGCGATCGACGCCCGCCTTGCCGGGGCCGTGGAACGTGGCGACCGCGTTGCCGGCGGCATCGGTCACCTTGATCGTTACCGGCGGCTTGCCGCTCTGCTTCCCGCCGTCGAGCGCGGATTTCAGGTAGTAGGAGATCACCGGACCGCTGGGCGGATTGGGCGCCACGAAATCGGTCGGTGCCGGCCCGATATGGCGGCCGTAGTATTTCACCCATTCGGTCCCTGTCGAGGCAGGGAACAGGTGGAAATCGTCCTTGGCGACCGCCCCGGACCACTGCTCCAGGGGTTCGATGTTGTCGAACACCCAGAAGCCGCGGCCGTGCGTCGCCATCACCAGGTCGTGCGGGCTCTTGGTGAACTTGAGGTCCCACACCGGCATGGTGGGCAGGTTGGCCTTGATCCGCATCCAATGCGCGCCGTCGTCATGGGAAATGTAGAGCCCCTGGTTGGTGCCGAGCGCCAGCAGTCCCCTCTGGTTTGGGTCTTCGCGCACCACCGTCGCCGCCGCGTCGTCCGGCAGGCCGCGATTGATGCGCTGCCAGCTGCGGCCGTAGTTCGAGGTCTTGTAGACATAGGGGTGCGAGTCACCGAGCATGTGCGCATCGACCGTGATGTAGGCGGCGCCCGCATCGAAGGGCGAAACCCCGATCTGGTAGATGCGTCCCAGGCGTGCGGAAGACGGCAGGTCCGGCCCGACCTTGTGCCAATGTTCGCCGCCGTCCTTCGTGACCCACACCAGTCCGTCGTCGGTACCCACCCACATGACCTTGGGATCCGTCGGAGCGATGGTCATGGAGAGGATCGTGTCGAAGTTCTCGGCACCCGAGATGTCGTGGTTGACGGGACCGCCCGCAATGGGCTGGTGCGCCTTGTCGTTGCGGGTCAGGTCGGGACTGATCGGCTTCCAGTCCTGGCCTCCGTTGGTGGACTTGAACACCACGTTGGCGCCCATGTAGACGGTATTGGGGTCCGTGGGCGACACCGCGATGGGCGATCCCCAGTTGAAGCGGTACTTGAGCTTCGAGCTGGGCATGTCCGTCGCACCCGGCATGTAGGGCTTGATGAACTTGGTCGTCATGGTCTTGGTATCGATGCGGAAACCGAAGCCGTCCTCGGAATCCGCATACACGATCGACGGGTCGGACGGCGCGGGTACCGCGTACACCCCGTCGCCGCCGGCGGGGTTCCACCAGTCGGCGCCCCAGATGCCGCTGTACTCGAGGCTGTTGGAAGGGCCGCAGGCCGCGTTGTTGTCCTGCAGGCCGCCGCAGATCTCGAACGGGTGCGTGTTGCCGATCGCCACCGTATAGAGTTCCTCGATCGGGAGGTTGTTGAAGTAGCGCCAGCTCTTGCCGCCGTTCAACGTTTCATAGGCGCCCCCGTCGTTGCCCTGGATGATCCGGTTGGGGTCCTTGGGATCGATCCAGATGTCGTGATGATCGACGTGCACGCCGCGGTCGAGCACGTGCGCGGTCTTGCCGCCGTCGGTCGATACCATCAGCCGAAACGAACCGAAATACAGCTTGTCCGCATTGTCCGGGGAAACCGCCAGCGTCGTGAAGTAGAACGGGCGCACGTCGAGCGCGTGATTGTTGCTGATGGCGTGCCAGTGATCGCCCATGTCATCGGAGCCCCAGAGCAGCTCCTTATCGGTGGCCATCAGGGCATAGACCTTGTTGGGATCGGACGGCGCGATCGCGATGTCCACCCGGTTGGTCGGGCCCTTGGGCAGCCCCTTCGTCAACTTCTTCCAGGTCCGGCCGCCATCCAGCGAACGCCAGATACCGCCGTCCTTGCTGCCGTTCACCAGCGTCCACGGCTTGCGTTGCGTGGTCCACATGCCGGCAAACATGACGTTGGGATTCTTCGGGTCCATTGCGATGTCGCTCGCGCCCGTCGTGTCGTTGACGTACAGGACCTTGTTCCAGGTCTTGCCGCCATCGGTCGTCATGTACACGCCGCGGGTCTTGGTGGGCTTCCACTCGTCGCCCAGAACCGCGACGTAGACGATGTCGGGATTCGCGGGATTGACGATGATGCGCGAGATCTGTCCTGCGTCGGCAAGGCCCTTGAACTGCCAGGTCTTGCCGCCGTCGGGGGAATAGTAGATGCCGTGGCCGTTGAGCGTGTCGTTACGGGGATTCGATTCCCCCGTACCGACCCACACGTCGTTCGTGTTGGACGGTGCAATCGCCACGGCACCGATCGAGGCGGCCTTCTTGAACACGGCGTCCCAGTGCATGCCATCGTCGGTGGTCTTCCACAGGCCGCCGCCCGCAGCCCCGACATAATAAATGCCCGGCTGGCCCGGGAGACCGGTCACGGTGGTCACGCGACCGCCCGATACGGCGGGTCCCAGGTTGCGCACGTGCAGGTTGGAAAACGGACCGGCATTGCCGGCGCCGAAGGCCGTACCTGCCAAGGCAATCCCCGCCAGCGCGGAAATCAAACGAATCCGAAACATCAGAACCTCCTTTCCGGGGTAACGGATAGCGGTGCCCCACCGGGCACATTAAAAATCGATTTTACGCCTTTATCGGACCGTACGCGAGGTCGCGGGAGATCAAGCCCGGCGGCGCAGTCGCTCCGTGTGCATCAGGGCGTCGAGGGCCCGGAAGTCATGATGGCGGCCGTCGGCCAGTTGCGAGGGCTCGAGCTGCGTGAGGGCGGTGGCGAGAGAGGCGATCCGCTTCGGATCCAGCCGCTCCCATTCCGCCAGCATGTGCTTGATCGCCACGCGCTTGAGGTTGTCCTGAGATCCGCACAGATTACAGGGAATGATGGGGAAGCCGCGCATGACGGCGTACTTATCGATGTCGTTTTCACGGCAGTAGTACAGGGGCCGGATCACCATGTTTTCGCGGTCGTCGCTGAGCAGCTTCGGCGGCATGGACTTGATGTGCCCACCGTAGAAAAGATTCAGGAAGAGGGTTTCCAGGGCATCGTCCATGTGATGACCCAGGGCGATTTTAGTAAAGCCTTCCTGGTCGGCCAGTTTCAGCAATTCCATTCTGCGCTGGGTGGAACACCAGTAGCAGCTCATTTTTTTGCCCGCCTGCA
>JBJKSR010000343.1:0-3693 GCA_046703965.1 Gammaproteobacteria bacterium
CTTTTCAGTAGTGCGAAATTTTACGAAAGCCGGCAAGATGCCGGCGCTCCCGGCTCCGTTGGGGAAGGCCGGCAGGATGCCGGCGCTCCCGGTTGATCGTTGGGGAGGGCCGGCAGGATGCCGGCGCTCCCAACTCCGTCTAGAAAAGCCGGCGGGATGCCGGCACTCCGCGGCCTGCCCGTTCGTTAGAATGGGACGGGCACGCAACGGGAGAATATGTGGACATCCAGCGCGACGTGATGGAATACGACGTGGTCGTGGTCGGCGGCGGCCCCGCCGGGCTCGGCTTCGCCATCCGGCTCAAGCAACTCAAGCCCGACACCTCCATCTGCCTGCTCGAGAAAGGCGCCGAAATCGGTGCCCACATCCTTTCCGGCGCGGTGATGGAACCCGGCCCGATGGATCGGCTGCTCCCGGAATGGCGGAACCATCCGCCGGCCATCTGCGTGCCGGCGGCCCGCGACGAGTTCCGCCTGCTCACGCGCACGGGCGGCATGCGCCTGCCCACGCCGCCGCAAATGAAGAACCACGGCAACTTCATCATCTCCCTCGGCAGCCTGTGCCGCTGGCTCGGCGAACAGGCCGAAGCGCTCGGCGTGGACGTCTTCCCCGGCTTCCCCGCCGCCGAAGCGCTGATCGAGGACGAACGCGTGGTGGGCGTGCGCTGCGGCGACATGGGCCTGGAGAAAGACGGCTCGCACGGCCCCAACTTCGCCGCAGGCGTCGATATCAAGGCCGGCCTCACCGTGCTTGCCGAGGGCTGCCGCGGTAGCGTGAGCAAGACGCTCATCCGCCATTTCGGTCTCGACGCCGACCGCGAGCCCCAGACCTACGGGCTCGGCTTCAAGGAACTGTGGCGCGTACCCGAGGGCCGCGTCACGCCCGGCCTGATCCAGCACACCGTGGGCTGGCCGCTGGACAACGCCACCTATGGCGGGAGCTTCGTCTATCACCTCGACGAAGACCGGCTCTATGTCGGCTTCGTGGTCGGGCTCGACAACCGCGACCCCGACTTCAAACCGTTCGAGGCGTTCCAGCAGTTCAAGCACCACCCGGACATGCACACCCTCCTGGAGGGCGGCGAGATCCTGTCCTCGGGCGCGCGCACCCTCATCGAAGGCGGGTGGCAGGCCCTGCCGCGCATGGACATGCCGGGTGCCCTGCTGGTGGGAGACGCCGCCGGCACCCTGAACGTACCCAAGATCAAGGGCATCCACATGGCGCTGGAATCGGCCATGAGCGCCGCCGAGCACGTCGCCGGGAAGAACGCGGCCGACGGCTACGACGACCGCTTCCGCGCCTCCCCCGCGGGCCGCGAACTCAAGCGCGTGCGCAATATCCATCCCGGCTTCCACTGGGGACTGTGGGCGGGCCTGGCCAATGCCGCGCTGGAAACGGCCACCCGCGGCAAGCTGCCGTGGACGCTGTCCAACCAGGCCGACTGGGCCAACCTCGAAAAGCGTGCCGACTTCAAGCCGCCGAAGCGCGGCTGGGGCGAACGCGACCTGCCGCCGCGCGACCGCCTCGCCTCGGCGTACTTCGCGCAGACCGCGCACGACGAGAACCAGCCCGTGCACCTGAAGGTCCACGACACCTCGATCTGCACCGACCGCTGCACGCCCGAGTACGGCAACCCGTGCACCCGCTTCTGCCCGGTCGGCGTCTACGAGATGGTCGAGGAAGACGGCAAGCCGCGCCTGCAGATCAACGCCGCCAACTGCGTGCACTGCAAGGCCTGCGACATCAAGGACCCCTACGAGATCATCACCTGGACCACGCCCGAGGGCGGCTCCGGCCCCAACTACCAGAACCTCTGATCCACGCGGTGCTAGAATTTCCCTGATGGATCGCCGGAACAAGCCATGAGCAAAGTCAAACTGCTTGAGCGGGAGGTAGAGCAACTCAGCGCAGAGGAGCTCGAACAGTTCCGTGCCTGGTTCACGGAATTCGAATGGCAGGCCTGGGATCACAAGATCGCCCAGGACGCGAGGAACGGCAAGCTCGAGGAACTTGCACGGCAAGCCCTGGACGATCACGAAGCGGGACGGACAAAATCTCTTTGAGACACTTTGCGAATCCTGAATTCTGGAAACGTTACAACACGCTGTCCCCGGATATCCAGACGCTTGCCGACCGGGCATTCGGCCTCCTCAAAGATAATCCCCGCCACCCGTCGTTGCATTTCAAGAAGATCGGCAACGTCTGGTCCGTACGTGTCGGCAGTCACTACCGGGCGCTTGCGGTACGAGGTGTCGATGGCTTTATCTGGTTCTGGATCGGCACGCACGCCGATTACGACAAATTGCTGGGCTGAGTGGCAGGCGCCCCTTTCTACACCTGAGAAACCCGTAAAGGCGAGTTATCGAGCCTTTCGACCGGACATCCGCGCGCCCGTCAGCCAGTAGAGGAAGGCTAGGCCGCCGAAGCCACCGCCGAGCCAGGCGACGCCGGTCCAGCCTGCCGAACTGTAGATCCAGGCGGCGAGCGCCGAGCCGACCACGCCCCCGGCGAAGAAGCAGGTCATGTAGGCCGTAGTCACGCGGCTGCGGGCATCGGGCCGCAGCTCGTAGATCAGGCTCTGGTTGAGGATGTGCTCGCCCTGCTGGCCGAGATCGAGCAGCACCACGCCGGCCACGATCGCCGCCAGGTGGTCACGGAACAGGCCCATGAGCGCGAATGCGACCGCGATCAGCGCCAGCGCCGCCCCGGTCGCGGAGCGGTTGGCGCCCTTGTCGTGCAGGTGCCCCGCGAACATGGCGCAGAGCGCGCCGGCCACGCCGAGCAGGCCGAACAGGCCGATCACCGAGTCGCTGTAGTGATACGGCGGATTGGCCAGCAGGAAGGTCAACGCGGTCCACAGCGCGCTGAACGAAGCCATGCCCAGCGTGCCGTAGACGGTCCGGCGCCGGAGCAGCGGCTCTTCGCGGAACAGGTGCAGCACCGACAGCAGCAGCGGGCCGTAGGGCAGGTTCGATTCGCCCCGGCTGCGCGGCAGCATGCGCCACAGCACGCCGGCCTGGATCAGCATCAGCCCCGCCGCCGCCCAGAATACCGCGCGCCAACCCAGCGCGTCGGAGAGGTAGCCGGAGGCCGTGCGCGCCAGCAGGATGCCGAGCAGGAGCCCGGCCATCACGCGCCCGACCACGCGGCCGCGCTGCTCCTCCTCTGCCAGTTGCGCGGCAAGCGGCACCAGCACCTGGGCCACGACCGAGGTCAGGCCGACCGCCAGCGACGCGAACAGGAAAATGCCCACGTCCGGCGCGAGGGCGGCAAGCGCCAGCGACAGCACCGTGCCCAGGGTGATGATCGTGATCAGGCGCCGGCGCTCGAGCAGGTCGCCCAGGGGCACCAGGAAGGCCAGCCCGGCGGCATAGCCGAGCTGCGTCATGGTCACGATCAGTCCGGCCGTGCCATTGGAGACGTCGAAAGCGTGCCCGAGCGTATCGAGCAGGGGCTGCGCGTACCAGATGTTGGCGACGGCCGCGCCGGTGGCCACCGCCATGACCAGCACCAGCGGGGCGTTGGGCGTCAGTGGCGCGGCAGCCTGCCTGCCTTCTTCCTTGCGCGACATCCGGGTTCCGGTTCGGGCCGAGCCCCGCAGCTTAAAGGAAATGCCGCCCCGGCGCAGGCGCCCGGGCCCGGCCGGCGCAAGGGGCGAGTCTTGTAAAATGGGTGCAAGAAGCCCTGCCCGAG
>JBJKSR010000344.1:0-4310 GCA_046703965.1 Gammaproteobacteria bacterium
AGCACGAGCGTCGCGAGCACGCCGATGCCGACCGCTACCGAGGTATAGGCGCTCGGCCGCACCACAGCCGGGCCGTCAGCCACCGGCTCGCTGAAGAACATCAACACGATGACACGGACGTACGGGAACGCCAGGATCGCGCTGCTGATCACGCCGATGATCACCAGTGGCAGCGCGCCACCGGCGATCGCCGCCTGGAATACCGCGAATTTACCACTGAAGCCGCTGGTCAGCGGGATACCGGCGAACGCGATCAGGAACAGTGCGAACGCGCCGGCGACCACCGGCGACCTCTTGGCGAGGCCGGCCCAGCGGGACATGTGCGCGGCCTCGCCGGCCCGGTCCCGCACCAGGGTGACGATGGCGAACGCGCCGATCGTGGCGAAGCCGTAGGCCGCCAGGTAGAACATGCTGCCGGACAGGCCCGCGGTGTTCGCCGCGATCACCCCGGTCAGGATGTAACCGGCCTGGGCGATCGAGGAGTAGGCGAGCAGCCGCTTCATGTCGGTCTGGGTGATCGCGATGATCGACCCGGCCAGCATGGTAGCGATGGCCACTCCCCACATGGCCGGCCGCCAGTCCCAGGTGAGCTGGCCGAACGCGACGTAGAACACGCGCAGCAGCGCGCCGAACGCGGCGACCAGCGTGCACGAGGCCATCAGCGCGGTCACCGGTGTCGGAGAGCCCTGGTACACGTCCGGCTTCCAGGCCTGGAACGGCACCGCTCCGATCTTGAACAGCAGCCCGACGCCGAGCAGTGCCAGACCCGCGTACAGCAGCGTCGAGGACTGCAGGCCGGACGTCGCCGCGGTCGCGATGGCAGCGAGTTGCACCGAGCCGGCGTAGCCGTACAGCATCGCGATGCCGAACAGGAAGATCGCCGACGAGAACGCCCCGAGCACGAAGTACTTCATCGCTGCTTCCTGCGACAGCAGCCGGCGCCGCCGGGCCAGGCCGCACAGCAGGTAGAGCGGCAGTGACAGCACTTCCAGCGCGATGAACATCGTCAGCAGGTCGTTGGCGGCCGGGAACAGCAGCATGCCGCCGACCGCGAACAGGGTCAGCGGGTACACCTCGGTGTGCGACACCCCGGCGAGCAGGCCGTCCCGCTCCTCCGCACTGCCGGGTACGGCAGCGGCCTGCGGCGTGAACGCACTGACCTCGTGCGAGGACTCGGCGATCAGCAGCACGCTGACGAAGGCCAGGATGAGGATCGTGGCCTGGATGAACAGCGTCGGACGGTCCACCCCCACGGTCCCGACGGCGGCCACGACGCCGGGCTTGCCGCCCGCGAAGATCGAGCTTCCCGTGGCCAGGATGACGGTGAGGACGAACGCCCCGGCCAGGCCACCCAGGGTCAGCGTGACGTGCATGGGGCGCCGCAGTTCCCTGGGCGCGAAGGCCTCGATCAGCACGCCGGCCAGGGCGGCCGCGAACACCAGCAGCATCGGGGAGAGCAGGCTCCACTCGATGTGCGCCGCGGTTATCGTCGGCGCAGCCGCCACGACGCTCCAGCTCACGCCGGGCTCCCTTGCTTGTGAGTCGTACGGATGGGGTGGCGGACGGACACGGCCGCGGAGCCGCGGCTCGCCAGGCTCGTCACGCTCATGCCGTGGTGATGGCCCGTATTGACGGGAACGTGGTCGCTCGTGGTAACTGCCGACCGCGGCGGCGCGGTCGCCGGGTGCGGCGGGACCGGATCGGTGCTGTGCACACCCACCATGGTGGCGTGGACGGCGGGGTTGATGATGTCCAGCAGCGGCTTCGGGTAGACGCCGAGGACGATGACCAGGGCGATCAGCGGTCCGACCGCCCATAGCTCGCGTGCCTTGAGGTCGGGCATTGCCGCTACCTCGGCCCGGACGGGACCGGTCATGGTGCGCTGGTACATCCACAGGATGTAGATCGCGGCGAGGATGATGCCGAGCGTAGCCAGCACGGCGGCCGCCTCGTACCGGGTGAAGGTGCCGATCAGCACCAGGAACTCGCTTACGAAGGTGGACAGGCCCGGCATCGCCAGGCCCGCCAGGCCGGCGCTGAGGAACGTGCCGGCCAGCACCGGGGCCACCTTCTGCACCCCGCCGTAGTCGGCGATGAGCTGTGAGCCGCGCCGGCTGACCAGGAAGCCCGCGATGATGAACAGCGCACCGGTGGCGAAGCCGTGGTTCACCATGTACAGCGTCGCGCCGCTCTGCCCCTGGCTGGTCATGGCGAAGATGCCGAGCGTGATCAGGCCCATGTGGGAGACCGACGTGTAGGCGATCAGCCGCTTCATGTCCGCCTGGCCGATCGCGACGATCGCCCCGTAGAGGATGCCGATCACCGACAGCACGATCACCAGCGGGGTGAAGTAGTGCGCGGCAGCCGGGAACAGGTCAAGGCAGTACCGGAGCATGCCGAAGGTGCCAACCTTGTCCAGCACGCCGACCAGCAGCACCGCGGCGCCCGGCTGCGCCGAGGTGGCGGCATCCGGCAGCCAGGTGTGGAACGGCCAGACCGGCGCCTTGATGGCGAAGGCGATGAAGAAGCCGAGGAACAGCCACTTCTGCACGGTCGGGCTGAGCGTCAGGTGACTAAGCTGGGTGAACAGGAACGTGCCATGCCCGCCGTGGATCGAGTAGACATACAGCGCGATCACCGCGACCAGCATCAGCAGGCCGCCGAGCAGGCTGTAGAGCAGGAACTTGACCGCCGCGTACTGCCGCTGGCCGACCCCGAAGCTGCCGATCATGAAGTACATCGGCACCAGCATGGCCTCGAAGAACACGTAGAACAGGAAGACGTCGGTGGCCGCGAAGACGCCGATCATCATCGTCTCGAGCACCATCATCCAGGCGAAGTACGCCTTGACACTCCGTGCCCGCGAGCCGGGTGCGGCCTGCGCCGAGCCGGCCTCGACGTCGTTCCACGATGCCAGCACGACCACCGGCATCAGGATCGCCGACATCAGGATCAGCACCAGCGCGATGCCGTCCACGCCGACCGCGTAGTGCACACCGAACTGCGGGATCCACTGGTAGACCTGCTGGAACTGGAAACGCGGCCCGCCCGGCCTGAACTCGATCGCCATCGCGATCGTGACCGCGAGCGTGATCACGGAGAAGCCCAGCGCTAGCTGCTTGACCAGCAGGTCGCGCGCACGGCGATCGGCCGGGCTGCCGGGTGCCGACCTGCCGGGGGTCAGGGCGATCGCGAACGCGCCGACGAGCGGGATGGCGCCCACCACCGTCAGCCAGGGAAAAGTGCTCATCAGTATGGCAGCCTCACACTTCCTACAGCCGCACCAGCAGCAGTGCGCCTACCAGCAGCACCGCTCCCACCAGCATGGACAGTGCATACGAGCGGACGAAGCCCGTCTGCACCTTGCGCATCCGCCCGGACGACCCGCCGAACCCCGCGGCGACCGAGTTCACCAGCCCGTCCACGCCGCGGCTGTCGAAGAACACCGAGAGCCTGGTCAGCCACTGGCCGGGCCGCATTAGCAGGCCCTCGTTGACCGCATCGCCGTACAGGTCCTTGCGCGCCGCGACCGTGACCGGGTTGCCAGCCGGGGCGGTTGCCGGCACCTCGCGCCGCCCGTACATGGCCCACGCGATCACGATGCCGACCGCCACCAGGCCCAGCGATGCGCCGCCGTACGGCGTCCAGATCCCGTGCGAGGTGGGCGGCCTGCCGGTCACCGGCCCGAGGAAGTTCAGCAGCCGGTTGCCGATGATCAGGACGGCGCCGGCGCCGAGCGAGCCGAGCCCGATCACGATCATCGGCGCGGTCATGATGGGCGGCGCCTCGTGCGGATGCGCCTTCTCGTCCCAGCGGCGCTCGCCGGCAAACGTCATGTACATGAGCCTGGTCATGTAGAACGCGGTGATGCCCGCTCCGACCAGCGCGGCGGTTCCGAGCAGGGCGCCGGAGGTGCCGCCCTTGGCGTAGGCAGCGTCGATGATCGGGTCCTTGGTGAAGAAGCCGGACAGCGGCGGCACGCCGATGATGGCCAGGTAAGCGAGGCTGAACGTAACCCAGGTGATCGGCATCACGAAGGCCAGCCCGCCGAAGCGGCGCATGTCGACCTCGTCGTCCATCTCGTGCTTGATCGAGCCCGCGCCAAGGAACAGCCCGGCCTTGAAGAACCCGTGCGAGAGCAGGTGAGCGATCGCGAACACGTAGCCGGCCGGGCCGAGGCCGGCGGCCAGCATCATGTAGCCGATCTGGCTCATCGTCGATCCGGCCAGCACCTTCTTGATGTCGTCCTTGGCGCACGCGATGATCCCGCCGAACAGCAGCGTGACCGCGCCCACGATGGCGACCGCCAT
>JBJKSR010000345.1:0-4954 GCA_046703965.1 Gammaproteobacteria bacterium
TGCGGCACGGCGTGCGTCACTTCGTACGGCAGCAGCTCGTCCTTGAAGTCGCCGTCCTTGATGGCCTTCAAGGCGCGCTCGTGGCTGCGCGACGCCCAGGCGTCCTGGTCTTCGCGGCTGACGTTGAACTGTTTGGCAACCTTCTCGGCGGTAATGCCCATGCCGTAGGCGATGCCGTAGTTCTCCTCGCGCTCGAAGATCGACGGGTTGTAGGCCGGGTGATGGCCCCCCATCGGCACCAGGCTCATGCTTTCCACGCCGCCGGCGAGCACCAGGTCTGAGGCACCGAGCCGCACGCGGTCGGCGGGGGTCGCGATCGCCTGCAGGCCGGAGGAGCAGAAAAGGGTGATGGTCATGCCGGGCACACGGTCCGGCAAGCCCGCGAGCAACGCGGCGTTGCGCGCGACGTTCAGGCCCTGCTCGCCTTCGGGCATGGCGCAGCCGACGACGACGTCCTCGATGCGCGACGTGTCCACGCCGGGGTTGGCTTCGATGACGCCGCGGATGGCATGCACCAGCAGGTCGTCCGGGCGCACGTGGCGGAACATGCCGCGCGGCGCCTTGCCGACCGGCGTGCGCAGCGGGGAAACGATGTAGGCATCCTGGATCTGTTTCATGGTCGATTCCTCGTTAATTCAATTTCTCGCTACGGCGCAACGGGAAATAACTCTCGCAAAGGCGCCAAGACGCAAAGGAAGACTATTAATCATTCCCGCCCGCTCAGAGCCTGCCTCGCTCTCGATTCGAGAAGGAATACGGGATGTATAAAAAACATACATACTGATTTTCTTTGCGCCTCTGCGTCTTTGCGAGAGTTTCTCTTCGTTGCGTCGTGGCGTCGTTGCGGGAGTCATTCCGAATCAATTTCTCAGCGGCTTGCCGGTTTTCAACGTGTGCTCGATGCGGGCGCGCGTCTTGTCCTGCTGCAGCAGTTCGAGGAAATGCTTGCGCTCGAGCGCCAGCAGGTAGTCCTCGGTTACGCGCTCGCCCTCATCCACCTCACCGCCGCACAGGATGTCGGCGATGCGGGCACCCAGTTCGAAGTCGTACTCGGAGATGTAGCCGCCCTCGAGCATGTTCACGAGCTGCGCCTTGACGTTGGCGATGCCGGTGCGCCCCATGACGGGGATGCCCGCGGGTGCGCGCGGCGGCCGGTAGCCGGACTCGTACAGCGCAAGCGCCTGGGCCTTGGCGACGTGCAGCAACTCGTCGCGGTGGAACACCACCACGTCGCTGTCGCGCAGGAAGCCGAACTCTTTCGCCTCCTGGGCGCTGGAGGCGACTTTGGCGAGGCCTATCAGCTCGAAGCGCTTGGCGAGGCGGTCGAACAGCCAGCCGGGGCCGGTCTCCTGCGCCGCGCGCAGCGCGAATTCCTTGGTGCCGCCGCCTGCGGGCACCAGCCCGACGCCGGCCTCCACCAGCCCGATGTAGCTTTCCAGCGCGGCCACCACACGGTCGCAGTGCAGCACGAACTCGCAGCCACCGCCGAGCGCCATGCCCCGCACCGCCGCCACGACCGGCAGCGCCGAGTAGCGCAGCGCGAGCGAGGTGCGCTGGAAGTCCTCGATCATCTTCTCCGGGTCGAGCGTGCCCTTGGCCACGCCCTCGCCGATCTCCTTGAGGTTGGCGCCGTAGGAGAACGGCTCCGAGTCCTGCCAGATGAGCATCGCCTTGCAGTCGTGCTCGGCGATCCCGAGCGCCTCGTTGACGCCGGCGAGCACCGCCGGGCCCACGGTATGGCCCTTGCTCTTGAACGAAAGCACGGCCACCCCGTCGCCGAGGTCCCAGAGACGCACGCCGTCGTTTTCGTACAGCGTGTCGAACTCGGGCGCGGGCTCGCCGACGACACGCTCGCGGAACACTTGGCGCTTGTAGACGGGATGCGAGGAGAACGGCGCGAGCTTGCCCGAGGCCGCGTCCCAGGAGCCCTCCGGCGTATGCACCGAATCGCGCTCCTTCACCCAGGCGGGGAGTTTCGCGTCGCTCATGGTCCGCCCGTCGGCAATCGCCTTCTCCAGGTCGCCGGCCAGGGCCTTCCAGCCGATCGCCTGCCAGGTTTCGAACGGGCCGAGCTTCCAGCCATAGCCCCAGCGCATGGCGAAGTCCACGTCGCGCGCGCTGTGCGCGATCTCGCCCAGCAGGTAGGCGCTATAGTGGAACAGGTCGCGGAACACCGAGCGCAGGAAGTCGGCCTGCGGGTGGTCGATGTCCTTGAGCATGTCGTATTTCTTCTGCGGATTGCGCTCGTTGAGGAAGGCGCGCATCTCGTCGGTGAGAGCGGACTCCACCGGGCGGTATTCGCCCTTGTCCGGGTCGATCACCTCGATGCCCTGCTTGGCCTTGCGGTAGATGCCGGCACCGCTCTTCTGCCCCAGAGCGCCGCTTTCGATCAGCTTCTCGAGCCAGCCCGGCAGCTTGAAGTACTTGTGCCAGGGATCGTCCTCCAGCGTCTCGGCGAGGTTGTCCACCACGTGCTTCATGGTGTCGAGCCCGACCACGTCGGAGGTGCGCATCGTCGCGCTCTTCGGGCGGCCGATGCCGGGGCCGGTCAGGCGGTCCACCAGATCGAGCGGCAGCTTCAGACGCTCGGCATGGTGCAGGACTGCCAGGATCGCGAAGACGCCTATCCGGTTGCCGATGAAGTTCGGCGTGTCCTTGGCGCGCACGACGCCCTTGCCGACCACCGTGGTGAGAAAACCTTCCAGCCGATCCAACACGCCGCCATCGGTGCCCGCGTGCGGGACCAGTTCGACGAAATGCATGTAGCGCGGCGGGTTGAAGAAATGCACGCCGCAGAAGCGCGGGCGCAGAGCCTCGGGCAGCGCGGTCGCGAGTTCACCGATGGAAATGCCGGACGTGTTCGTCGCGAACAGGGCGTCCTCCCGCACGTGCGGGCCCACCTTCTCGTAAAGGGATTGCTTAAGGTCGCGGCGTTCCACGATCGCTTCCACGACCAGATCGCATTCGCGCAGCCGCTCGATATCGTGATCGTAGTTGCAGGGCGTTATGCCCTCCAGCGTCTTCGAGGAAGCGAGCGGGCTCGGCTTGAGCTTGCCGAGGCGCTTGAGCGCGTCCTTGACCACGCCGTTCGGGTCGTCCTTCCCGGGCAGGTCGAACAGCAGCACCGGCAGCCCCGTGCTCGACAGGTGGGCGGCAATCTGCGCGCCCATCACGCCCGCCCCCAGTACGGCCACGCGGCGAATCAAACGGTTGGGATCCTGCATCGTCGTCTCTCCTGGTTGGCATCCGCGAAGCCCCGCCCTGCGCGGCTTCGCGTGAAATGGCTCCCCGCCCGGCCTGGCCGGGGGGCACTGTGTCTTCGCTGTCCTTGGGACTTATTTTAAACGTTCGTTTGATTTATTGCAGGGGCCGGGCCCGCGTGCTCCTTGCGCCCCAGCGCCTCGAGGCGGAAGAGGACCAGCCGGCTCGCCTCGCGTTGCATGTCGGCCTTGAGCGATTGCTTGCGCTGTCCGGCCCCCAGCTCGTTGTACACCGAGTACGCGAGCTGGCGCTGGACCTGGATGGTGGTCGGCGCGAGCAACTGGTTGCCATGGGCATCGAGGAGGCGAAAACGGACGTGATACATCAACTGGTACTGCAGCGGCTGACCCTTGGCGTTGACCGCCAGCACACGGCTCTCCATGGAATGGTCGATGATGTCGAGTATCGCGTCCTTGCCGCCGCATGCCGTGCCGACCCGCTCGCCGCGCTCACGCAGGGCATTGCGCAGGAGGTTCTCCAGGTGGCCGTAGGGCTCCTCGCTCCGCAGGCAGGTCCGGTGCATGGCCGCCGGGAGGTGGCCCACCGAGCCGGCGGGGTGGAATCCGCAGCCACCGGCGGCAACGGCCACCGCGCCCGCGAGCGCGGCGCAGGCCGGCAGCATGAGGCGAAATCCCGGGTTCAACCGCATGCCGGGATTCTACCCGAGACGGGCCCGGCGCCCTCCGCGGCCTCAGCCCACGACGACATTGACCAGCCGTCCGGGCACCACGACCACCCGCCGGACCTCGCGCCCCTCGACATGGCGGGCTACGTTCTCCTCGGCCAGGGCGAGGCGTTCGATCTCGTCCCGCGGCGCATCGGCGGCGACGTCGATCTCCCCGCGCAGCTTGCCGTTGACCTGGACCACCAGCGACACCCTGTCGCTCGCCATCGCCTCCGCGTCGGCTCGCGGCCAGGCGGCGTCCATCACCAGGCCCTCGCCGCCCAGGGCCTGCCACAGCACCTGGGTGACGTGCGGGACAATGGGCGCGAGCATGCAGACCATGGCACGCAGGGCCTCGCCCATCAGCGCGTGCGCCCCGGCCGTCTCCACCGCGAAGCGGGACAGGTCGTTGGCCAGCTCCATGTTGGCCGCGATGGCCGTATTGAAGGCGTAGCGGCGCTCCAGATCGTCGCCCACCTTGGCGATCGTGCGGTGCAGTTTGCGCCGCAGGTCGCGCGCCGCCCCGTCGTCGCCCTCCGCCGCGGGCACCGCCATCGCCTGGTAGTCGGCGACCAGCCGCCACAGCCGGCGCAGGAAGCGCACCGCACCCTCGATGCCGGCATCGGACCATTCCAGCGACTGCTCCGGCGGCGCCGCGAACATGGCGAACAGGCGCACCGCGTCGGCGCCGTGGCGGGCCACCAGAGTTTCCGGGTCGACGCCGTTATTCTTGGACTTGGACATCTTCTCGATGCCGCCGAACTTCACCGGCTCGCCGTCGGACTTCAGACGGGCCGAGACGGCGGCGCCCTTCGCATCGCGCGCGACGTCCACGTCCGCAGGGTTGAACCACTCGCGTTGCAGCCCGCGTTCGCGGTAGAAGGTCTCGGCCACGACCATGCCCTGGGTGAGCAGGCGGGTGAAGGGTTCGTTGCCCGGCACGAGCTGCTCGTCGCGCATGCACTTGTAGAAAAAGCGCGCGTAGAGCAGGTGCAGCACGGCGTGCTCGACACCGCCGATGTACTGGTC
>JBJKSR010000346.1:0-11221 GCA_046703965.1 Gammaproteobacteria bacterium
GCACGAAGTCGTCGCCCACGCGTGCTTCCATGACACTGAGTTTCCCGTCGGCGACCAGCCTGTCGATACCCCAGTCGAATGCCAGGTGGTTCTCCACCACTTCCCTGCGCGATTCCTCGAACGCGACCAGGATGCCCGGGGTTCCCGCTGCCGCGGCCCTGCACACCGCCTGCAGGCCGAATACGGTCTTGCCCGTGCCCGGCCCACCGCTCAGCAACGTGATGCGTCCGACGGGCAGCCCGCCGCCGACGAGGCTATCGAAACCCTCGATGCCGGTAGCGGCCCGCGCGAACGTGCGTATCGTCTCTTCCGTCATGCCCTGCTCCGGAAATTCGCGTTCAACTGGATTCGGAGTCCGCCGCTTTGCCTGGGCGGAATGGAAGCGTCGACCCCTGGTCGAGCAGCCATTCGAGGTCCGTCGCCGGCAGGGGCATGCTCAGGAAGAATCCCTGTCCCTCGGCGCACTTCCATTCTTTTAGTGTATCCATTTGCACCTGATTCTCAATCCCCTCCGCAATGACGCCGATGCCTAGGCTGTGCGCCATGCCGACGATCGTGCGGGCGATCACGGAACTGCCTACGTCGTCCGGGATGCCGTTGGTGAAGCTCTTGTCCACTTTCAGGTGGTCGATGTGGAAATGCTGGAGGTAGCTGAGCGAGGAATAGCCGGTCCCGAAATCGTCCAGTGAAACGCTCACCCCCTGCTCGTGGAGCGTGTTCATGACCTCCAGGGCCTCGTCGAAGCGTTCCATTACGGCCCCTTCGGTGATCTCGAGCTCCAGGAAGCGGCCGTCCATTCCCGCCTCGCCCAGAATCTCCGAAATGCGCCCGCCGAGCCCTGCCTGGCGGAATTGCCGCGGCGACAGGTTGACCGCGACGCGCAGGCCTCGATGTCCGGCGGCGTGCAGCCGGACCAACTGGCGGCAGGCCTCCTGCAGAACCCAGTCGCCGATCGGCACGATCAATCCGGTCTCCTCGGCCAGGGGAATGAACTCGGCGGGGGATACCAGGCCCAGGTTCGCGGTCTTCCAGCGCAGCAGCGCTTCGAATCCCGAGATGCGACCGGTTCCGAGGTCCACGAACGGCTGGTAGTGCAGCTCGAATTCGTTCTGTGCGAGGGCGTCCTCGAGCGGGCGCCGCACTTCGTGCCGCCGCAGCAGCCGTTCTTCCAGGGGTTGCTCGAACAACGCCCAGGCTGCGCCGCCCTGGTGCTTGACCCGGTACATGGCCAGGTCCGCGCGGCGTAGCAGATCTTCGGTGGTGGCGGCGTCGCGCGGATAGATTGCGGCGCCAATGCTGGCGCGTATGTTCAACCGTTCGTCGCCGACCTGCAGCGGAGGCTCGATGGCGGCCAGAATGCGGTCCAACACCAGGTTGATGTGTGCCTCCACGTCTTTCATGGGCAGGACGGCAACGAGTTCGTCGCCGCCGAAGCGCGCCAGCGTATCGCCCTCGCGCAATGCGCCATGGATGCGCCGGGCGACTTCGCGAATCACCTCGTCGCCGACCGTGTGGCCGAGCCTGTCGTTGACTTCCTTGAACTCGTCGAGGTCTATCAGGGCGACGGCGAGTTCGCTGTCCTCGCGCCAGGCGTGCGTTATCTCCATGCGCAGCCGGTCTTCGTAAAGGTCCCTGTTGGGCAACCCGGTCAGAAAGTCCGTGAAAGCCTGGGCGTGCAGAGCCTCCCGCTGGTTGTGGGTCTGCAGCGCGAACTCGAGGTTGCTGCATAGCCGCTCGCTCAATTTCGCGAGGTCGTCGCCAAAATAGTCCACCTCGGTCGCGGCGAGTACGAAGACCGCGACGCAGTCGCCACCGTCGAAGATCGGGATACCGAGCATGCTGCTGACCGAGAGCCGGCGGACGAGATCCGTTTTTATCTGCGTTTCCGCTTTCTCGGGTACGTTGCCCCAGACGATCGTCTTGCGTGCGCGATAAACGCTGCCGGTGATGCCGAGGCCCGCCGGATCGTCCGCGCTTGTGGAGAGCCTTGCGGCACGGAGGTCCCGGGCGAGGTCGTCGTCGAACTGCGAGCCGGCGCACGTGGCCACCCGGATGTCCCCGGTGTCGGGTTCGACGACTGCGATGTAGGCGGACAGCTTTTCGTCGACACGGGCGATGACCCGGCATGTCTCCTCGTACAGGAGTTTCGGTTCCGGAACGCGTGCAATAAGCTCGTTGACGTTCGACAGCGCGTTGTAGAGTGCCTGGTAGCGCAGTGTCCGTTCGCGCTCCGCGGCCCGGCTCAGCCCCGATCCGATGGCATCGGCGATGCGTTCGAGCAGGCCGACCAGTTCATCGCTGTAATGCCCCTGCGCGGGAGCGCCGACCGCGAGAACGCCGCGGATTTCGCCGTTCACCCGCAACGGGAATCCCGCCGCCGAGTGAATCCGCCAACGCCTCAGGTCACCTGCCATGTGCCCGAAGCGCTCGTCGCCGAGGGAATCGTCGACGACCAGCGTGTCGTTGCGGCGGTAGACCCGACCGAACAGGGCGTTGCCGCCGGGCTGGTCGGCTTTGGTCGAAAGGGAGAGGGTTTCTATAAACCGGGCGGCGGGTCCGGCGACCGCGGCCAGCCGGGCCTCGTCCGTTTTTCCGTCCACGCTCGCGATATAGGCCAATGTCGAAGCCGAGTGGCGCACCACCAGTTCACAGGCCTGCTCAAGCAGCTCGTCGGCGTCCGGATTGCCCGCTATCAGCCGCCCGATCTCCCCCAGCGCCGCGTAGTAGCCCTGGATGCGTGCGAGGCGGTCGCGCCGCTCGAGGTCGCCCAGGCTGAAGGCGAGGTCGCCGGCGAGTTCGCTCATGAGACGCATCAGGTCCGGCGTGAAATAGCCCGGTTCCGGGCCGGTGAGCACGAGCAGGTAGGCGACGCCGCCATCGGGGCGAACGACGGGGACCGCCGCCACGGATTGCACGCCGCGCTCGCGCAGTGCCTGCCGACCCTCGTGGCTTTGCACTTGGTCCGCGAGATGGTTTAGAACCAGCGGACGCGTGCTGATGAGCGCATCGCCGTCCAGGGCCGGGGCGACATAGGTGAGGAGTGCTTCGTCGATAACGTCTACGTGATCGTGGCCCGGGCCGGCGGCATGCAGCAGGGCACGGTCGTTGCCGGCATTGACCAGATACACGAGGTTGACGTGGGTCTTCGCGGCGATGACGTTTACCGTGTGGCGAAGCAGGGTCTCGCGGTCAGGCTGCTTGGCGATGAGTTGGTTGACCTGGGAGAGCGCGGCATAGAAGTCGCGCAGTTCCTCGAATTCCCTGCGGTGTCGCTGCTCTGTCAGGGCATGCGACACATCCCGGGCAATATCTTCCAGCAGCTTGATCACATCGGGTATGAAGGCGTTGCGTTCGACGGAATACACCACCAAGGCGGCGGAAACACGCGAACCTTCACGGATGGGGAAGGCGGCACCGGATTTCAGGCCGAAGCGCCCGGCCGCCTCCTGCCAGGGGGCCATGTCCGGGTCAGTCGCCATATCCTGGACGATCACGGTCTTGCCGCTTCGCACGCTGCGCCCGAACAGGCCGGTACCGTGCGGCGATCGGTCGGATCGCTCGACTCGTACCGCGTCGGCATAGGCTGCCGCTTCCCCGGCCCGGGCCAGCACCGCTGCGGGTTCGTCGGAGGCGTCGCCGGCGGAAGCAATCCAGGCCAGAGCCAGTTGGCCGCGTTCCACGGCGATCCGGCAGACGTTTTCGAGCAGGTGCTCGCCCCGTGCGCCCTGCGCAATGAGTTCGGTAACGTCGGTTTTGGCGGCGAAGAAATCCTGCAGCCGTTGGCGGGCATCATACGAAACCAGCTGGAGTTCGCGATCCCAAATAACGAGACGCAGCAGGGCGCTGCGCAGTCGGCGCCGCTCCATGGCGGGCAGCCGCATGTTCGACAGCCTCGATTCCAGGTGCTCGATGACGACGGCGTAGCCGGCGCCGACCAGGGCCTGCGGGATCCCGAGCCGGAGATGATTCTCGCCCACCGCCAGGACGCGTTCCACGCGGCGGGGGCCCAGGTCCGCTTCGGTCATTCCCAGGAAATGCTCGGCTATCTTCTCTATCAACCGGGCACGTTGGCCCGGTTCGCCTGTGTAGCGCGCAGCCATGTCGTTGGAGGCAAAAAAATCGACAAGGCGCTCGCGCAGGCCATCCATGTCCGCCGAAATTATTTCCCGGTACGAGCGGATCAAGGTGAGGTCCGACGCTTGCAGGTCCAGCATGCCGGCAAGGACTTCGCCCTGCCGGGCGCGTTCCGCGACCACCGGGACGTTGATGCCGGACGTGCCGCTTCCTCTGTCAGCCATGGCCCCCCCGGCAACCCGACTGGATGCCATTGCGCAACATTGTCGGTACAGACTTTAGCACTTGTCGCGCGACGAATCGGCTCATTTTTGTCGTTGCCGCGCTTCGCAGGGCGTCGCTATCGTCTTTTTACGTTCATCCGCGGCGATCTGCAAATCGCTTGTGTAGGAATGGTCTTACACACCCGCGCGGATATTGTCAGGCTGCCATCATCTGATCCAGGCTGTCCCGTTCCTGGCGGCTCATGCGCCAGTCGGCCGCCTGCACGTTCTGCCTGATCTGATCGGGCCGCGTGGCACCGGCGATGACGCTGGAGACCGGGCGATGCGAGAGCAGCCAGGCGAAGGCGAGTTCGAGCAGACTGTGCCCGTGCTCCTCGCACCAGGCCTGGAGTTTTTCCACGCGGTTCCAGTTGTCCTCGGTGAGATAGCGGTTGCCGAGCGCCTGCCAGTGGGCGAAGCGCGAGTCTTCCGGAGGCGCTTCGCCGCGATGGTATTTGCCGGTGAGCAGGCCGCTGGCAAGCGGAAAGTACGGCACGAGGCCGAGGTCGCAAGCTTCGAGCGCAGGCAGCAGTTCCCGCTCGGCTTCGCGGGCGACGAGGCTGTATTCGTTCTGCGCGCAGACGAAGCGGTCGAGCCCCAGGTCGCGTGCGGTCCATTCCGCTTCCACTACCTGCCACGCCGGGAAATTGCAGGAGCCGATATAGCGCACCTTTCCCGCGCGGATCAGGTCGTCGAGCGCGCGCAGGGTTTCCTCGACGGGCGTCAGCGGGTCCGGCCAGTGGATGTAATAGACGTCGATCCAGTCGGTCCGAAGCCGTTTGAGGCTGGCTTCCACCGCCTGCATGATGTAGCGCCGCGAGCCGTCGCGGCGGTCCGATTCATCGCCCATCGGCGAGCCGAATTTGGTGGCGAGTACGACGTCCTTGCGGCTTTCGCCCAGGATGTTTCCCAGCAGCGACTCCGAGCCGCCGCGGTTGCCATAGACGTCGGCCGTATCGAAGAAGTTGACGCCGGCGTCCAGCGCGGCATGCACGACGTCGCGCGTCGCCGCCTTGTCCAGGCGGCCGCCGAAATTGTTGCAACCCAGCCCGACCTCCGAGACCTGCAATCCGCTCGGCCCCAGTGTCCGCATTTGCATCGTGTCGCTCCTCCAGGCCACTTTCCCCCGATTGTACGCGGTCACCGGAGGGGTGCCGGTATAGTGACGGCATGCTGAGGCTCGAAGGCGTTCGCAAGGCATTCCGGGGCGGCGAGGTGCTGCACGGCGTGGACGCTTCGTTCGAGCGTGGCGTCACGGTCGTGATCGGGCCGAGCGGGTCGGGCAAGTCGACGCTCCTGCGGCTGCTCGCCGGACTGGAGGAGCCAGACGCGGGACGCGTGTTTGCCGATGGCGAGGTATTGGAAGCGTCGCGGATGCTCGAGCACCGGCGGCGGCTCGGCTACGTGATACAGGAAGGTGGCCTGTTACCGCATCTGACCGCGCGCGGGAACGTCACGCTGATGGCCCGTTATCTTGGGCGTGATGCGGGTTGGATCGATTCCCGGGTGGAAACGCTGGCCGGGATGACGCACCTGTCACCTGCATTGCTCGAGCGCTATCCTTCGGAGTTGTCGGGCGGCGAGCGCCAGCGCGTGGCTTTGATGCGGGCGCTGATGCTGGAGCCGGCGATCCTGCTGATGGACGAACCGCTGGGCGCGCTCGATCCGCTGGTGCGTTTCGGGCTCATGCCGGAGCTCGCGGCCGTATTCCGCGAGCTGGGCAACGTGGTGGTATTCGTCACCCATGACCTGGCAGAGGCCGAATATTTTTCCGATCGCGTGATGTTGGTACACCAGGGACGCGTCGTGCAATCGGGCACGTATGCGGACCTGACGGAACGCCCGGCCGGCGACTTTGTGCGCGATTTCGTGCGTGCGCAGCGGCCCGCGCGCGGGGCGCGACCGTGAAGCGCGTCATGGCCGTTCTGGCCCTGTGCTGTCTCGCGGGTGCGGCTATGGCGCGTCCCGGGCCCGGCAGACCGACCGTGGTGATCGGTTCCAAGGCGTTCACCGAATCCGTGATCCTCGGCGACATCGCCGCGGACATCGCCCGGCGGGCCGGCGCGAATGTTCGGGAACGGCGCGAACTGGGTGGGACAAGGGTGCTGTGGGATGCCCTGCGCCACGGCGACATCGACGTGTACGCCGAGTACACGGGCACGTTGCGGCGCGAGATCCTTGCCGGGCGCGACTTGCCGGACACGCGTGCCGCGCTCGCGAAAGCCCTGGCGGACGACGGCATCACGCTGGGGCCGTCGCTCGGCTTCAGCGACGGCTATGCGCTCGCGATGCGCAGCGACGAGGCGCGCCGCCTGCACATCCGGTCGATCTCCGACCTGCGGTCCCACCCGGCTCTGGATTTCGGCTTCAGCAACGAGTTCATGGCCCGCGGCGACGGGTGGCCGGGGCTGGAGAAGGCGTATGCCCTGCCGCAGCGCCATGTGCGCGGGATGGCGCACGAATTGGCGTACCGGGCGATCGCGTCGGGCGCCATCGACGTGACCGACGTGTACACAACCGACCCCAACATCCGAGCGTACCATCTCACGCTGCTGCGCGACGACAAGCATTTCTTCCCGAGCTATGCGGCGGTATTCCTGTGGCGTTCGGATCTGGCTCGGCGGGCGCCGTCGGTCGTGGCCGCACTCAAGCGCTTCGCGGGACGCATCGACGTCGCGGCCATGCGCCGAATGAATGCGGCCGTGCAGCTCGGTGGCGCGGACGACCGTATGGTGGCGGCCCGCTTTCTCGGCGGGGGCGGGATGGCGTCCGCGCCGGAGTCGATGGGGAGCCGCGTGGCCCTGCGCGTGGGCCAGCATGTGGTGCTGGTCGGGATTTCGCTGGGTGCGGCGATCCTGTTCTCCATCCCGCTCGGCATCGTTGCATCGCGGCGGCGATTCCTGGGACAGGTGATCCTCGCGGCGACGGGCATGCTGCAGACGATCCCGTCGCTGGCGCTGCTGGTGCTGATGATCCCGTTGCTCGGCATCGGCGGGCCGCCGGCACTGCTCGCCCTGTTTCTCTATAGCTTGCTGCCCATCGTGCGCAACACGCACCAGGGGCTGGCGAACATCGATCCCGCACTGACCGATTCGGCTCGCGCGCTCGGCTTGCCCCACGCCGCGCGGTTGTGGCGGATCGAGCTGCCGCTCGCGTTACCGTCGATCCTCGCCGGCATCAAGACCTCGGCGGTGATCAATGTCGGCACGGCGACGCTCGCGGCGCTGATCGGCGCGGGCGGCCTGGGCCAGCCCATCCTCACCGGCATCCGCCTGAATTCGATTCCGCTGATCCTCGAGGGCGCGATCCCGGCCGTTTTGCTTGCGCTGCTGGTGCAAGGTCTCTTCGAACTCGTTGAGCGCCTCCTTGTCCCGCGCGGCCTGCGCTGCGGGGCCGCCGCGACATAGTCGGGATTCCCCCGCCCTACTTGCTGATGCGGCGTTGCCAGGCGAGGTAGAGCAGGGGGATCACGAACAGGGTGAGCACCGTCGAGGCGAGCGTGCCGAAGATCAGCGAGATCGCCAGACCGCCGAACACCGGGTCGCTCACCATTACGAACGAGGCCGAGACGATGGCCAGCGCCGTCAGCAGGATCGGCCGTGCGCGCACCGCGCCCGCCTCAATCACGGCCTCGCGCAGCGGGTGGCCCTGACGGCGGTAGTCGAGGATGAAGTCGATCAGCAGCAGCGAGTTGCGCACCACGATGCCGGCGAGTGCGATCACCCCGATCATCGAGGTCGCCGTGAACGGTTGGCCGAGCAGCCAGTGTCCCGGAAACACGCCGATCAGGGTGAGAGGAATGCCGCCCATGACCACCAGGGGCATCAGGAACGACTGGTAATAGGCCGCCAGCAGCAAATAGATCAGCATCAACGCGACGATGAAGGCCGAGCCGAGGTCGCGGAACACGTCCAGCGTCAGGCGCATCTCGCCGCCCCAGAAAAGTTGGTAGTGGCTGACGTCATCGGGGCGCTTGTCGACGAAGCCGAGGTTGTCGGCCGTGAGTGTCCCGCCCGTGGCGAGCTTCATCCCGTTGAGTTCCTTTTGCAGGGTGATGACCCCGCTCACCGGGCTCCCGTGCAGCATGTCGCCGGAGACGTAGACCACCGGATGCTGGTCCTTGGTGTAGATGGGCTTGTCGGCGATGCCCGGCTCTACCTTGACGACGCTGCCCAGCGGCACGTCGGTTCCATTCGCCGATTGCACGCGCAGCGCAAGCAACTGGTCGAGCGTCGCGCGCCGGTTTTCCGGCAGGCGGACCCGGATGTCGATCGGCGAGCGCGCGGACGGATCATGGAGGATGCCGATCGTGTAGCCGGCCATGTAGTCGTGTACCGTCCGTGCGAGGCCCGCCGGATTCAGCCCGAGCATCGCGGCCTTCTGCTTGTCGACGACGAGCCGGTATTCGGACGCGTTGGCCGTGACGCTGGTGTCCTGGTTGATCATGCCCCAGACGTAGTCGAAACGCTGCTTCACGGTGCCGGCGAGCGCGCGCAGTGTTGCATAGTCGGGGCCATAAAGCTGCGCGAGTACCTGCGAGCGCACCGGTGGGCCGGGCGGCGTCTCGAAGATCTTGATGCGGGTACCCGGCATGGCGCCGCGCACCGGTGCGAGAGCGGCGTAGAGTCTCTGGGCGACGGCATGGGATCCGAGCGGACGGTCGCCCTTCGGCACGAGGTTGACGCGGATCTGCGCGTAGGCCGCGCCGCCGTGCATCGAGTCGCCCCGAACCAGCGCCGCGAAATCGGGCGGCGCCGCCTCTCCCAGGTAGGTTTCGAAGTTTTTGACGTAGCGGGTCTTCGCGAGCACGCCGGCGACCGCGTGCGCGACTTTGTCGGTAACGGCGGGCGGGGTGCCGGCAGGCGTGTCGATTTCCACCAGCAGCGTGTTGGTGTTGTCGTCGGGCAGCATCTTCAGGCCGACGCCCATGAGGCTCAGCGGACCGTTGGGCCCGCTCGGGCGCAGGTATTGCCACAGCGGCTGCGTCATCGCCGCGAGCAGCAGCACGACGATGGTGCCGATGAACAGGTAGCGGGCCCTGCGCACGGCGATGAGCGGGCGCATCAGCTTCAGGTAGATGCGCCTGAGCCAGTCGCCGGCCTCGGCGCCGCGCTCTTCCAGCGACGGCGCCCGGGCCGCGGCTATGACGCGGGCGGCCTTGCCGCGCAGCCAGCGCCATGCGATCCAGGGCACGATCACGTAGGCGGTGGCCAGCGAGACGAGCATCGCGGTCGGGGCGTTGATCGGGATCGGGCGCATGAACGGGCCCATCATGCCGGTAACGAAGGCCATCGGCACGAAGGCCAGGATGACCGCGATGGTGGCGATGTTGGTGGGTCGCCCGATCTCGTTGGTGGCGAGCACGATGCGCTCGTCGAAGCGCCGGCGGCTGCGCTCGTGCAGGTGGCGGTGGATGTTCTCGATGACGACGATGGCGTCGTCCACGAGAAGGCCCAGCGAGAGGATCAGCGCGAACAGCGTGATGCGGTTGATGGTCTGGCCTATGATCCAGTCCACGCCCAGCACTACCGCGAGCACCAGCGGCACCGTGAAGGTCACGATCGACGCCTCGCGCCAGCCGAGGAACAGGAGCAGGATCAGCGCCACCGAGACCACTGCGATGCCCAGGTGCTCGATCAGGGTGTTGACCGCCTCGTCGGCCTTCTGCCCGTAATTGCGGGTCACTTCGAGCGTAACCCCATGCGGGATCGCCGTGTGCCTCAGTTCGGCGACCCGCGACAGAACGGCGTCGGCGACGGTGACGTTGTTGGTGCCGGCGCGCTTGTCGATGGCGATCGTAACTGCTCTGGCGGAATCCGGCGAGGCGGCCTGCGAACCGTCCGGGCCGTAGCCGATGAAGCCGTATTCGCGGGGCGTGCGGGGCCCCTCCTCTACGCGTGCCACGTCGCGCAGGAATATGGGTTTGTCGTCGCGGGTGCCGACCACCAGGGCACCGACCTGCGCGGCATCGCCGAGTGCGCCGCTCACGCGCACGGCGGTCTCCTTGTTGCCGGAAACCAGGTGGTTGCCCGACAGCGTCAGGTTGGAGGCCTTCAGCGTCTGCTCCAGCCGTCCCAGCGACAGGCCCGCGGCGGCGAGGCGGCCCGGTTCGATCCACGCCGTGACGGTAGTCGGCGAGGCGCCGTAGATGCGCGTGTCGCCGACATCCTTCACGTTGCGCAGACTGTCCATCACGTGCAGCGAGAGACGGCGCAATGCCGTGGGATCCAGATCGGTGGAACTCAGCGTGAGCGTCAGGATGGGTACGTCGTTGATGCTGGTCGATTGAATCAGCGGCTGCGAGACGCCGGGCGGGATGCGGTCGAGGTTGCGGAAGATCTGGTCGTACACTTTGACCAGGCTGCTCTGCTCGTTCTGCCCGACCTTGAAGCGCACGGTCACTACGCCCAGGTCGTTCACCGCATAACCGTAAGTGTGGTCGACGCCGCGGATCGCCGCCATCAGGTTTTCCAGCGGGCGTATGACCTGGTTGTGGACTTCCTTCGCCGAGGCGCCGGGGAAGCGCACGATGACATTGGCCGCCGGGACCGATATCTCCGGGTTGTACATGCGCGGTGTCAACAGGATCGCCATCACTCCGAACAGTGCCGCCGCAATCATGAACAGCACGGTGATCCTGGAGCGCAGGAAACGGCGGGTCAGTCGCCCGACGGCGTTCAGGGGCGGCATGCCACGCGCCATCTCAGCGCGAATCCGGTCGGATGAGGCTGCCGTTCGTTACCGCGTCGCCGGGGCGGACCACGATGCGTTCCCCGGCGTCGAGCCCGGAAAGGATTTCGGTACGCCCGCCGCGGCGTCCGCCGAGGCGAACCATGCGCAGGTGGGCGTGGTGCGAGGCATCGACGACGAAGACCTCGGTAAGG
>JBJKSR010000347.1:0-3146 GCA_046703965.1 Gammaproteobacteria bacterium
CGGGTCGAAATGCCGCCGGTTGAGCGTCAAAAGGGCCTCGGCCCTTCCCTCGCGGGCGCTGGCGGCGACGATTTCGTCGGAGGTCCGGCCGCCACCGATACCGCGGGCGGCAAGGCGGTCGAGCAGGGTGATGTACGCGGGTCCGTCCAGTGTGACCACCGTCGCCTGGTCCACGAAGTTGGCCTTGACGAGGGTCCAGGCATCGCCAGGCGCCAGGCGATGGGGCGCGGGGAGTCTGGTGAGGACCGCGTAGGTTTCGGCCAGTGCGTGACCAGCGACCACCAGGCGCTCCCCGGCCGTGAAGCGCCGCTCGATTTCGCGGACCGTGCGGGCGTGGTGCTCGTGCCACGAGCAGACGGCCGCGACCATGCAGCTCGTGTCCAGGGCGAATCGTCCACCACTCATCGGCGGCGGTGGCGACGGGAAAGGGCCTTGCGCGTGCGCTCGACCGCGGTCGACGTCAATGGCGGCACGCTCGCCTTCGGCTTCGCCACGACGAGATGCCCCTTGCGCTCGAGCGTGACGGGGAGCGGCTGCGGTTCGATCTCGATGACCCCGTCCCGCCACCGAACCTCGAGCGGCACGCCAGGCTCCAGGGCGGCCTCGCGGCGGATTTCGCGCGGGATGACCAGCCGTCCGGCGGCGTCTATGGTAGCTTTCATGGTAGATAGTTTACCATATAAATTGCCGTTCCGCGTTACCCACAAAAAAGCCCGCCACCGGTGGCGGGCTTCTGTCGTGCGGTCTGAGGGGAGCTTCGGAGTAGCGAGCCGCAGCTCGGTCGAGCCGGGCCTCAGGTCACGCGGGCACTTCGACGTACGACGAGGATGTCTGAGGTTCAGGCACGGCCAATCCTTCCTGTTTCAGGCCTTCGACATGGAAGGAAATAGCCTGTCTCATTTCCTCTTCGATCTGGGCACGGCTGGCAGCTGCGGCCACGCATCCCGGGACATCGGGCGAGAAGGCCGAGTAGCCGGTTGGCGTGCGCTCGATCACAATCAGGTATTTCATGGTTTGAGCCCCGCCTGCTTCAACACACTGTTCAGCGTACCCGGCGCCAGTTCATCGTTCGGATGACCCGCCACAGTCACAAGGCCACGCTTCGAGGCGTGTTTGAACTGCCGGTGCGACCCCTGCTGCCGGACGATGGACCACCCGTTATTCTCCAGCAGCTTGATGACATCGCGAATCTTCATCCCATTCTACGGCGTCGGGGCCCCATCCGGGGGAACCGCCAATCCCTAATCCCAAATCCCCAATCCCAACCCCGGTCCCCTACCGCCCGGCAATGGCCGTCTGGCTGGCCGGGCGTTCCGTCATCCTGGCGCTCTCCAGGTGCTCGAGGAACCACCGGTACGTCGACGCGATCCCCTCGCGGAGTCCGATCCGGTGGCGCCATCCGAGGGCATGAAGGCGGGAGACGTCCAGGAGCTTGCGCGGCGGCCCGTCCGGCTTCGACGTGTCGAAGGCGAGTTGCGCCTCCGGGTACACCACGTCCCGCACCATTTCGGCGAGCTCGCGGATGGTCAGGTCCTCGCCGGTGCCGACGTTGATGTGTTCGAGCGCGTCGTAGTGTTCCATCAGGAACAGGCAGGCGTCGGCCAGGTCGTCGACGTGCAGGAACTCGCGGCGTGGCGAGCCCGTGCCCCAGATCGGCACCTCGCGGTCGCCGCGCGCTCGGGCGTCGTGGAACTTCCGCATCAGGGCCGGCAGCACGTGCGAGCTGGTCAGGTCGAAATTGTCGCCGGGGCCGTACAGGTTCGTCGGCATGGCCGAGATGAAGTCGCTGCCGTACTGGCGGCGGTACGACTGGCACAGCTTGATGCCGGCGATCTTGGCGATGGCGTACGGTTCGTTGGTCGGCTCGAGCGGCCCGCTGAGCAGTGCCTCCTCGCGCATCGGCTGCGGCGCCTCGCGCGGATAGATGCAGGAGCTGCCCAGGTACAGCAGCTTCTTCGCGCCGAAGCGGTGGGCGGCGTCGACCACCGTGGCGTGAATCAGCATGTTGTCGTAGATGAACTCCGCCGGCCGCGTGGAGTTCGCCATGATGCCGCCGACCGTCCCGGCCACCAGGTACACGTACTCGGGCCGGTTCGCCTTGAACCAGTAGTTCACCGCCGCCTGGTCGCGCAGGTCGAGCTGCTCGCGCGTGGCGGTCAGGACGTTGCCGAAGCCGGCCCCCTCGAGGCGCCTGAGGATCGCGGATCCCACGAGACCCTTGTGTCCAGCGACGTACACCCGCGCGTCAGATTCCACCTGATCCATCTTACTGCTCATCTCGACACTTCACGTTCGTGCTGGCGGTTCCGTGTAGCCTCGCCTCTCCAACGCTTCCCGGGGCACCGCCAGCGCGATTGCGCACAGGACGGCGAACAGCACGGCATTGCCGGGCATCTGGAGGCTGAAGTCCACCACTTCCTGCATCGCGATCGCCAGGAGGCCGGTCACAGCACCCACCTTGATCCAGTACGTGCGCCCGTCACGAGGCGATTGGTCGAAGGCGCGCCGGGCTCCTCTGATGAAGACCAAGAACACGAGAATCACCGGGACGACGAGTAACAGTCCGCCCTCCGCGGCGATCTGCAGGTAGTCGTCGTGCGCCTGGTCGTAGTGCTGGGCCAGGTTGTGGCGCTGATAGAAGAACGTTGCGACACCATACGTGTTCAGGCCGGTCCCGGCAACCGGGAAGCGTTCGGCAATCGAAATGGCGTCGCTCCAGGCTCCGAGGCGTCCGTCGAGACCGGGATCGCCCGCTGCATTGGCGAACTTGGCGGCCACGGTGTCCACACCGACCCAGCCAACGGCCATGATCACCAGCGTCGCCATGTAAGCAACCAGGACGACGCGCCGGGCGCCGAGCGTTCGGTGCCTGACGACCACGATGCCGGAAACCACGAGCGCTGCAACGAGACATGAGATGCCGGATCTGGAGAAGGTCATCACCAGCGAGATGGCCATGACCAGGAGGGCAACCGCGACCAGCACCGCGCGGCTCGCTTCGGCGGTTCCGAACCACAGCAGCTTGCCGCGCCTTCCGCTGCCGGCGCCCTCCATGCCGCGCTCGACCAGCCCGGCCAAGACGCCCATGCCTACCGGGATGGCCATCAGCATCCAGCCGGCGAAGTGGTCGTGGTTCACGAACGGAC
>JBJKSR010000348.1:0-4140 GCA_046703965.1 Gammaproteobacteria bacterium
GTCTGGAACAGGCGCAGCAGCAACTGGGCGAAGGAGATGTCCTTCAGCGGACGGTTGAAGATCGGCTCGCACACGGCGCGCACGCCGGCCGCGAACTCGTTCACCCGCGTGCCCTTGGGCACCCAGCCGGACTCCACGTGCAGCTGCGCCACCTTGTCGTAGTCGCGGTTGAAGAAGGCGAGAAAGATCTCGGCAAGGTAGCGCTGGTCCTCGGCGTTCAGCGTGCCGCAGATACCGCAGTCGACCGCGATGTAGGTGGGGAACGACGGGTCGCCGGCATCGACGATCAGGTTGCCGGGATGCATGTCGGCGTGGAAGAAATTGTGCCGGAAGACCTGGGTGAAGAAGATTTCCACGCCGTTCTGCGCGAGCTGCTTCATGTCCACCCCGGCGGCTCGCAGCGCCTCGAGGTCGTCGATCGGGATGCCCTCGATGCGCTCCGTCACCAGCACGCCGGCGCGCGTGTAGTCCCAGTAGACCTTCGGCACGTAGAGCAGCGGCGAGTCCTCGAAGTTGCGGCGCAGTTGCGAGGCGTTGGAGCCTTCCTGCACCAGGTCGAGCTCGGCGTGGATGGTGTTGTCGTATTCCCTGACCACGTCGCTGGCGTGCAGGCGCCGCGCGTCCTCGAGGTAGCGCTCGGCGAGGCGGGCGAACAGATACATCAGCGACAGGTCGGCCTCGATGGTGCGCCGGTTGTTGGGGCGCAGCACTTTGACCACGACGCGCTCCCCGCCGGGCAGGCGCGCGGCGTGCACCTGCGCGATGGAGGCCGAGGCGAGCGGCGTCTCGTCGAACTCGGAGAACATCTTGTCGAGCTTGCGCCCATACAGGGTCTCCAGTTTGCGCCGGGCGATGCGCCCCGGGAACGGGGGCACCTGGTCCTGCAGCCGCGAGAATTCCTCGGCGTAGGCGGGCGGCAGCATGTCGCCGCGCGTGGACAGCATCTGGCCCAGCTTGACGAAGATGGGGCCGAGGTCCTCCAGCGCGCGGCGCGCACGCACCGGCGCCGGCTGGCCGCGCTGCTGCAGCAGCGCCCACGGGCGCAGGTAGCGCAGGAACCGGAACGGGCGCAGCCACGGCGCGCCGAGGATCAGTTCGTCCAGTCCGTAGCGCAGCAACACCCAGTTGATATGGGCGAAGCGCAGGACGAGGCTGGGGCGTATCACTAGCGGCGGTCCAGGCGATCGAAGCGCTTGGCCAGGCGTTCGGCGTCGTCGCGGAGGCGGTCCACCGCGTTCAGGTATTCCTCGATTTCGTCGCGCGCCGGCACCGCGCGCAATTCATACTGCAGGTAGTCGGCGAGCGTGCCTGACAGGCGTTCACGGGTGTCCCTGAACACCGAGAGCAGGTCCGCGCCGAGCCGCTCGAGTCCGCGGGCCGGCACGTCGCCGATGGTTCGGGCCACGCGTTCCCAGGCGGCGGCCGGAAGGCGCGCCATGGCCCGCGAGAGGCCGTGAACCAGTTCGGCGTCGCCGGACACGGACAGGCCCTTGGGCGAGCCGCTGCGCCCGGCCCTGGCCAGTTGCGCCAGGGTGCCCGCGACTTCCGCGTCGGGCGACTCCACCGGGCCGGTGAGGTCGAGGCCGTGGCTTTCGACGTGGACGACCACGGTCAGCGCGAAGTCGCTGATGTGCACCGCGACCCGGCGCCCGGCCAGCTCTTCGAGCGTGGTGCGAGCCGCGGGGTCCGTCTCCAGCGCCGAGGTCAGGATGCGGCCGACCGGCCTGAGCAGCCCCTCGGGCAGTTTCCGTCGTTCGTTCATAGGGCGTATCCCACGTGGAGGGCCACGATCCCGCCGGTCAGATTGAAGTAGCGCACCCGCTCGAAACCCGCCGTCTCCATCATGGCCGCGAGCGTCGCCTGGTCCGGGTGGCGGCGGATCGACTCGGCCAGGTAGCGGTAGCTCGCCGCATCGCCGGCGATCCAGTGCCCGAGCCGCGGCAGCACGGCGAACGAGTAGGCATCGTAGGCGCGGGCCAGCAGGGGGTTGGGGCGGGAGAACTCCAGCACCAGGGCGCGCCCGCCGGGGGCCAGCACGCGGCGCATCTCCGCCAGCGCGCGATCCTTGTGGGTGACGTTGCGCAGGCCGAAGCCGATGGTGACGCAATCGAAGTGGCCGTCAGGGAAGGGCAGCGCCTCGGCATTGGCCGCGGCGATGCGGATGCGCCCGCCGAAGCCGCCGTCGATGATCTGATCGCGGCCGACGGCCAGCATGGCGGGGTTGATGTCGGCGAGCACGACCTCGCCCGTCTTGCCCGTCTGGCGGGCCAGGCCGCGCGCGAGGTCGCCGGTGCCGCCGGCCAGGTCGAGCGCCCGCCCGCCGGCCGACAGGCCGGTCTGGAGCAGGCAGAACCGCTTCCACAGCCGGTGCAGCCCGCCCGACATCAGGTCGTTCATGAGGTCGTACTTCGGGGCCACGGATTCGAATACGGCGCGCACGCGCCGCGTCTTCTCCGCGGGCGAAACCTGCTCGTAGCCGAAGTCGGTGGTGTCCTGCGTCACGTCGAAACCGGGTGATAAAACACTCTCATTCTACGGGACGCGGGCGCAGATGGCTGTTGGCTGCAGGAGCGACGGTCCCCGTCGCGAAGGGTTGTGACGCCGGAGGCGGATCGCGGCCGGGACGTCCGCTCCTACAGGAGACGGGTGCCGAGGTATGGCGGAGAGTCATAACCCTAGAGCCCAGAGTCTATGGCCCACGGCCTTCCTTGCGCCTGATCCCCGCCTTCTCGAGCTTCGCGGTGTATTCGCGCCAGTTTTTCTCGAAATTGGCGCCCAGGTCGCGCAGGATCCGCCACGAATACAGCCCCGAGTCGTGGCCGTCGTCGAACACGATGCGGATGGCGTACTGGCCGACCGGCTCGATCGCCTTCACGCCCACGTTCTCCTTGCCGGCGAGCAGCAGGCGGGGGCCGCCGTGGCCGGTGACCTCCGCCGAGGGCGAGTACACGCGCAGGTATTCGAACGGGAGGGTGTATTCGATCCCGTCCTCGAATTTCACGAAGAGTTCGCGTTTGGCGCTGCGGGCACGGATTTCGGTGGGGGCCGGGGCGGGTTGGTCCATGCGCCTAGTTTAATGCCGGGAGTCCGGATTGAAAGATCTCTCGCCAAGGCGCAAAGACGCAAAGGGTTCCGAGGGAAAGATCTTTCTGTAGGAGCGGCTTCAGCCGCGATCGATCCCGATCGCAACGGTTTGGTTCGGCGCCTGCGGGAGCGGCGCTCCCGCCGCGAAGAGCCGGCAGGATGCCGGCGCTCCCATGATCGCGGGCTTGGCCCGCTCCTACGGAACCTTTGCGTCTTTGCGCCTTGGCGAGATCTATCTTCCCGTAGCGGTCGTCGCGGCGTTGCGAGAGGTTCTCCTAAAGAATATAGCGGGAGAGATCCTCGTCCATCACCAGGTCGCCGAGGTGCGAGTCCACGTATTCCTTGTCGACGATCACGGTGCTGCCCGCGCGGTCCGGCGCCTCGTACGACACCGTTTCCAGCAGGCGCTGCATGATGGTATGCAGCCGCCGCGCCCCGATGTTCTCGGTCTGCTCGTTGACGCGGTGCGCGACCTCGGCGATGCGGCGCACGCCGTCCTCGGCAAAGCGCAGATGCAGCCCCTCGGTCTTCATCAGCGCCTCGTACTGCACCGTCAGGGCCGCCTTGGGCTCGGTGAGGATGCGCACGAAATCCTCGGTGGTGAGCGCCGCCAGCTCGACGCGGATCGGCAGCCGCCCCTGCAGCTCCGGAATCAGGTCCGAGGGCTTGGACAGGTGGAACGCGCCGGAGGCGATGAACAGGATGTGGTCGGTGCGCACCATGCCGTAGCGGGTGTTGACCGTGGAGCCTTCCACCAGCGGCAGCAGGTCGCGCTGCACGCCCTCGCGCGAGACGTCCACGCCGCCGCCCTCACCGCTGCGCCGCGCGACCTTGTCGATCTCGTCGATGAAGACGATGCCGTTTTCCTCGATCTCGCGGATCGCCTCGTGGCGCACCTCGTCCTCGTTGACCAGCTTGCCGGCCTCGTCCTCGGTCAGGAGCTTCATCGCCTCGCCGACCTTCACGCGCCGGGTCTCCTTGCGCGAGCCCATGGCGCCGCGCAGCATGTTCTCGAGCTGGCCGGTCATCTCCTCCATCCCCGGCGGGGTCATGATC
>JBJKSR010000349.1:0-19223 GCA_046703965.1 Gammaproteobacteria bacterium
CTCACCCCAGGCCTCACTTCCCGAGTGCGCGGTTGTCCGCGCTCCCGATCTCGGCCGGCGAGCGCACCGTGGTGACGCCGGCCGCCTCCAGTGCCTGGAACTTGTGCTCGGCCGTCCCCTTGCCCCCGGAAATGATCGCGCCAGCGTGGCCCATGCGCTTGCCGGGCGGCGCGGTCACGCCGGCGATGTAGGCGACCACCGGCTTGCGCACGTGCTCGCGGATGTACTCCGCGGCCGCTTCCTCGTCGCTGCCGCCGATCTCACCCACCATGACGATCGCCTCGGTGGCCGGATCGCCTTCGAAGCGCTCGATCACGTCGATGAAACCCATGCCGTGCACGGGATCGCCGCCGATGCCGACGCATGTCGACTGGCCCAGCCCTTCCAGCGTGGTCTGGTGCACGGCCACGTAGGTCAGGGTGCCCGAGCGCGATACGATGCCGACCTTGCCCGGCTTGTGGATGTGCCCCGGCATGATCCCGATCTTGCACTCGCCGGGGGTGATCACCCCCGGGCAGTTGGGCCCCACGAGGCGCACCGGCGCCCCCCTCAGGCCCGCCTTCACGCGAACCATGTCGAGCACCGGGATGCCCTCGGTGATGCAGACGATGATCTCGATGCCGGCATCCGCCGCCTCGAGGATCGCGTCCGCGGCAAACGCCGCAGGCACGTAAATCATGCTCGCCGTGGCGCCGGTCTCGGCTACCGCTTCGGCGCAGGTGTCGAATACCGGGCGGTCCAGGTGCTTCTGGCCGCCGCGGCCCGGCGTCACGCCGCCGACCAGTTGCGTGCCGTAGGCGATGGCCTGTTCGCTGTGGAACGTGCCCTGCTTGCCGGTAAAGCCCTGGCACAGGACACGGGTGTTCTCGTCGATCAAGATACTCATTCGGACTTTCCTTCGCGCGCTGCGGCAACCACCTTCTCGGCGGCATCGCTCAGATTGGTGGCGGCTGCGATGTCGAGGCCGCTTTCGGCCAGCAGTCGGCGCCCCTCTTCCACGTTGGTGCCCTCCAGGCGCACCACCACGCGCACCGGTACGCCCACGCCGCGGACCGCGGCGATGATGCCTTCGGCGATCATGTCGCAACGCACGATACCGCCGAAGATATTGACCAGGATCGCCTTGACGTTGCTGTTCGACAGGATCAGGCGGAACGCCACCGAGACCCGCTCGGCCGTCGCGCCGCCGCCAACGTCGAGGAAATTGGCCGGCTCGCCGCCCGCCAGCTTGATCAGGTCCATGGTCGCCATCGCCAATCCGGCCCCGTTGACCATGCAGGCGATATCGCCGTCGAGGGAGACGTAGTTCAAGCCGTGGCCGGCCGCCTCGGCCTCCGCCGCATCCTCCTGGCTGGGATCGCGCATTTCGGCCGTGTCGGAATGGCGAAACAGTGCATTGTCGTCCAGGTTCAGCTTGGCATCGAGCGCCAGCAGGTCGCCGTCCGCGGTGACGATCAGGGGGTTGATCTCGACCAGGCTCGCGTCCTTGGCCAGCATGAGGTTGTAGAGTGCGCGTATCAGCCTGGAAAACGCCTTGAGTTGATCGCCTTCGAGACCCAGTGCAAAACCGAGGCGTCGCGCCTCGTAGCCCGAATAACCCGAGCCCGGGTTGACCGGCACGGTGAGAATCTGCTCCGGCGTTTTCTCCGCGACTTCCTCGATCTCCATGCCTCCCGCCGCGGAGGCGACGAACGTCAGGCATTCCCGTGCCCTGTCGACGAGCACGCTGAGGTAGAGTTCGCGGTCGATGTCGGACCCGCGCTCGACCCACACCTTCTCGATCGGCAGGCCCTCGCCCTGCGTCTGGTGGGTAACCAGCCGCTGGCCCAGCATTTCGGCGGCGGCTTCGCGTGCCTGCTCGGGGGAACGGACGAGTTTCACCCCGCCGGCCTTGCCGCGTCCTCCGGCATGGACCTGGGCCTTGACGACCCACAGTTCACCGCCGAGTTGCTCGGCGGCGGCGGCGGCTTCGTCCGCGCTGGCGGCGACCCGGCCCTCGGGAACCGGAACGCCGAACTCCGCGAAAAGCCGTTTCGCCTGATATTCGTGCAAATTCATGTTATAGAGACCTTCCTGATTGGCCGACCCAATGAGAAAAGCGATGTCTGACGGCACCAAAGAGCGCATATTTTGGGGCATTAGCCGACTTTTGGCAAAACGCGAGCATCCCGAGATCCTCGCCGCCCCCGCCCGCTGGCGCCTGCTCAAGGTGCTCAACATCTACCGGCTCCTGGTGGCGACGGCCTCCATCACCGTGGGCTTTACGCCCCTGTTCGTCTTTTACCTGCACATCGAAGCAGCCTCCGTGGTTGCCCTCAGCGGGGTCGTCTACCTGCTGCTCGGGCTGGTATCGATCGGGCTGCTGGCGCGCAACTGGCCGGGGCTTGCGATCCAGTCCGAGCTGCAACCGTTGCTCGACCTGATCGTGCTCGCACTCGTTACGCAGGCGGCGGGGGCGCAGCTCGCGCTGTTCGCCTTCCTGCTGATTCCGCCCGTGGCGGTGGCCGCGGCATGCGCGCTGAACCTGAGGCGCGGCCTCTTCTTCGCCGCGCTTTGCGCGCTGGTGCTGCTGAGCGCCACCATCGGGGCGGGCCTCAACCGGGAGCTGGCGATCCTGCTCTATGCGCGAGCGGGCCTTTACGCTTTCGGTCTGCTGGTGGTCGCCTTCGTCGCCTACCAGCTCGCCACCCGCCTGTTCGAGACCGAAGCCCTGGCCGAGCGCCGGGGTATCGAGGTACGCGAGCTGGACGCCATCAACCGCCGAATCATCGCCCAGCTGCGCACGGGCGTGGTCATCACCGATTCCGATGGAGACATTCTGCGCTTCAACCCGGCGGCGACCCGCTTCATCGATGCCGGCCTGCGGGCGCGCATCGCCCACCTCGCCGGCAGCGACGCCCAGGCCGGCACCTCGACGTTCGAGCGCGACGCCGCGAGCACGCTGCTGATCACGATCACGCCCCTCGGCAACGAACGCAAAGCGCGGCGATTGGTCTTCATCGAGGACACGGTAATCGCGCACGAACAGACCCGCGCCCTCAAGCTCGCCGCGTTGGGCCGCCTCACCGCGGGCATCGCCCACCAGGTCAGGAACCCGCTGTCGGCGATCATCCAGGCCAACCAGTTGCTCGCCGAGGACGGCACGCTGGACGGCCAGCAGCAGCACCTGAGCCGCATCATCGCCAACCAGGGCGCCCGCCTGGGCGGCATGGTGGACAGCATTCTCAGGCTCTCCCGGCGCGACGCCGCGGAACCCAGCGTGCTCGAACTCCATGCCTGGCTGCGGGACTTCGTCCGCGATTACGGCGAGCGCCACCCGGACCGGGCTCCCGGGCTGCACCTGGCGACGGAGGTAGAGCAGGTCGAGGTCCGTTTCGACCCTGGCCAGCTCGAGCACGTCGTGGTCAACCTGGTCGACAATGCCTTTGTACACGGCGATTCCAAGGCCGGCGTTTACGTCAGAATTGGCATCGGGGGCGCACACGTGTATCTTGATGTACTGGATCGAGGCTCCGGTATCGCCCAACCTGAACGGTTGTTCGAACCCTTCGCCACGACCAGCGCCAGCGGCACCGGGCTCGGCCTGTACCTGGCGCGGGAACTGGCGATTGCAAACGGGGCGCGTCTTGGAGCCTATCCGCGGAAAAGCGGGGGGACACGCTTTCGGCTCGAATTTGAACAGGACAAGGCATGGCTGGAGTAAAGCAGAACTCACGGGTACTGGTGGTCGACGACGAACCGGACTTGCGGGAACTCCTCACGCTGACTCTGGAGAAAATGGGCGTCGAGACCGCGGAGGTTGGCGATCTGGCGGGAGCCAGGCGGGCGCTGGTCAGCGACCACTTCGGTCTGGTTCTCACCGACATGCACCTGCCAGACGGCAATGGCCTGGATTTCGTGCATTGGATGCAGGAACAGGCGCCCAACGTACCGGTCGCGATGATCACCGCCTACGGCACCATGGATATCGCGGTCGATGCCCTCAAGGCGGGGGCCTTCGATTTCATCGCCAAGCCCGTCGATCTCGTGCGCCTGCGCGCACTGGTGCGCGATGCACTGGCACTGGACAGCACCGAGTCCGCCGATGAATCCGCCGCTTCCCAGTTGCTCGGCGATTCGCAGCAAATGCACGATCTGCGCGCCGCGATCACCCGCATGGCCCGCAGCCAGGCGCCGGTGCTGATTACCGGCGAATCCGGCACGGGCAAGGAATTGGCGGCCCGGCTCATCCACAGCTCCGGGCCCCGCGCGCCCCACCCCTTCGTGCCCGTCAACTGCGGGGCGATCCCGACCGAGCTGATGGAAAGCGAACTGTTCGGCCACAAGAAGGGCAGCTTCACCGGGGCCCACGCGGACCGTCCCGGCCTGATCCGCAGCGCCGAGGGCGGGACGCTGTTTCTCGACGAGATCGGCGAGCTGCCCCTTCCCATGCAGGTCAAGCTGCTGCGCGTGATACAGGAACGGCGGGTCCGCGCCGTCGGCGCCACCGACGAGATTCCGGTGGACGTGCGTTTCGTGTCCGCCACCCACCGCGACCTGACCCAGGCCCTGACCGATGGCCGTTTCCGCGAGGACCTGTACTACCGAATCAACGTCATCGACCTGCATGTGCCGCCGCTGCGGGAACGGCGCAGCGACGTCGGCCCGCTGGCCGAGGCGCTGCTGGCACGCATGTGCAGCGCTGCCGGCACGCCGCCCAAGACCCTGACCCCGGAGGCCATCGCCCTGCTCGAGCAGCACGATTTTCCGGGCAACGTCCGCGAACTGGAAAACGTCCTCGAGCGCTCGTTCGCACTCACCGAGGGCAACACCATCGACGCCGGGGACATCCATCTGCGCCGCAACCGGCACCGCCGGGAAGCCGATGTTGCCGCCGGCTCCTCGGAACCGCTCCCCAGCGTGCTCAACGACGTGGAGCGCCAGGCCATCCAGAAGGCCCTGCGCGAGACCGGCGGCAATCGTACGGAGGCGGCCCGCCGCCTCGGCATGACCTTCCGGCAACTCCGCTACCGTCTGGAGAAGCTCAACATCAAGCCTTGAGGCGTCTTGGCGTCCCGGTCTTACGGGCAGGGCGGGACCCCCGGGGCCCGGAAATCCGCGAATGTGACAATCGGACTGACAAAATTGTCAGTAAGTGACAAAAAAGTGACCATTTTTGTCACTTCCTTGGCATTATTGTCACCTTTATGCCGACCGCTACGGAAGCTCAAAGTAATTTCCACCGTCGCTTCATCCAGATAAACGCCTACGAATCAACCTATTGCATTACCTCCCCTGCAGGAAAGTCCTTTTCCACTGCCCGGTTGGCATGTTTCTTGCAGCAGATTCAGGTAGGCCCACAGGCCTAACTTGCAAGTTAGATTGAAATTATCGGAGGTTTTTTAACCATGAAACGCAATCAGCAGGGGTTCACCCTCATCGAATTGATGATCGTGGTGGCCATTATCGCCATTCTGGCGGCCATCGCGATTCCCCTTTACCTCAACTACACCGCCCAGGCCGAAGGCTCCGAAGCCACGACCCTGATGGACGGCGCGAAGACGGCCGTCGTTTCGTACTACAACGAAACCGGCGCTTTCCCGACGGGCAACGGCTCGGCGGGCCTGGCCAATTCCGGTAGCATCAACGGCCGGTACGTCAGCGAGGTCCAGGTCATGAGCACCCGCGTGATCAGGGCCACCTTCAAGAACAGCACCGGCGTGGCGAAGCCCATCCAGGGCCAGTGGATCGAGCTGTCGCCCTCGGCGCACGGCGGCTCCGTCGCCTGGACGTGCAAAGTGGCGAGCGCAAGCATGTACAAGTACGTGCCCTCGAACTGCCGCCACACCTAAAGAAGTCCTCCTCCCGTTGCGACTATTGCAACGGAACGCGTGTAGGGCCCGCTTTGCGGGCCCTTTTTTTGGCCCCCTCTGGCGAGCCCCCGCCTGCGCGCCGCCCTCCCCGGGCAAGGACACGCCGGGGCGCCCTTTCGGAAGCCGGCAACGGACACCATCGGCGACCAGTGCGCCTGCATTGGCCGCCTCGCGCCGAGTGACGCTCCGTGTCAGTTTCACCCGAAGATTGTCACGCCACTCGCCGGGCACTCGGGACACCCGTGATCGGATCACCCCATTCCCCGGTGTGTCAGCGGCTTGCCGCGGCCTGAACGCTTACCTTTCGGACACCGTGACCTCTGCCGTCGCCTTGGCACGTTTCTTGCTGGATTGATCATATTCGCTACGCAAAATCGAAGCGAACACGCTGGCCCGCTAACCGGTCAGTCATATCCTCCACTACAAGGAACCCGAAAGAAATGAATAGAAACCAGAAAGGCTTTACCTTGATCGAGCTGATGATCGTAGTGGCCATTATCGCCATCCTGGCGGCCATCGCCATTCCCCTCTACCTCAACTACACCGCCAGGGCCCAGGGCTCGGAGGCAATGACCCTCATGGACGGTGTCAAGACCGCCGTTGCCTCCTACTACAACGAGCATGGCGCCTTTCCGACCGGTTATGGCTCGGCCGGCCTCGGCTATCCCTACAGCATCAATGGCAACTACGTCACGGGCGCCGGCATATTCTTCGGTACCCGGGGCATAGTGGGAGCCCAGTTCAAAAGCGGCGCGCCCGTGGCCAAGCCCTTGCGCGGCAAGTATCTGATCCTCTCGCCGTCCGCGGTCGGCGGATCCGTTACCTGGGTCTGCAAAGTGTCGACGGCGACGATGTTCAAATACGTGCCAACGGCCTGCCGGCACGTCTACAAGCCATAGACCACCCCGACCGTGCCCAACCGGCCCGTAACGGGTATGACGGCGGCGGGGAGCCGCCTCCGCGAGAGAGATCGGCGTCGCGCCGTGCGCTCCCCGCCGCCTGCCCGGGTCGTACCTCGTGCTCCGACAGCGGACGGGCATCGTAACGGTCCACCCGGTCGACTGTTGCCGCTGAGGCGTCCGATCCTGCGCGTCCCCCGGACGGGCCGACCCGGCGATTGCGTAGAATGCCGCTGATGTACGGCATCCGCTCCCTCCGGCCGTCCTGGCCGCTGCTGTTCTTCCTGGTCCTGCTGGGGCTCACCTTCGCGGCGTACTGGCCCGGGCTTGGCGGCCCCTTCCTGCTCGACGACTGGGGAACCCTGCCGAAACTGGGCGCCTACGGGCCGGTCGACAACTTCACCACGCTGATCAGCTACGTTACCTCCGGCGTGGCCGGACCTTCGGGACGGCCTCTGGCCTTGCTCTCCTTCCTGATCGACGCCCGCAACTGGCCGGCCGGTCCCTGGGCCTTCAAGTTGACGAACGTCTTGCTGCAGCTGGTGAACGGCAGCGTGCTCGCCTGGCTGATGATCGAACTGTCCCTGGCCCGCGGACTCGAGCGCCGCAAGGCAGTGTGGGTGGGCTGTCTTGCCGCCGGCCTGTGGATGGTGCATCCCCTGTTCGTCTCCACCACGCTCTACGTCGTGCAGCGCATGGCCATGCTGGCCGCCCTGTTCGTGTTCGCGGGCCTGGCCTGCTACGTGATGGGTCGGCGGCGCCTCGCAGACGGGCGCACGCGAAGCGCCTACGCACTCATGGCGGGCGGCATCATCGGCGGCACGGTCCTCGGATTCCTGAGCAAGGAAAACGCCGGCCTGCTGCCGCTGCTGGCCCTGGTGCTGGAGGCGACGGTACTCAAACACCGGGATCCCGGAACCGGGGATCCGGGACGCCGGCGGGCCGCGGCCCCGAACAGGGTCTTCCGCCTGGTGTTCCTGTGGCTGCCGAGCGCGGCGATCATCGGTTATCTGCTCTGGCAGTTCCGGGATGCCGGCACCCTCATTCCGGGACGCCCCTTCACGGTGGGCACGCGACTTCTGACCGAGGCCCGCATCCTGGTCTATTACCTGTATCTGCTGGTTATTCCCCATGCCGGCACGCACGGCCTCTACACCACCGTGTCGATTTCCCATGGGCTGCTGCATCCCTGGACCACCCTTCCCTCCGTCGTACTGATTGCCCTCCTGGTCGGGGGCGCGCTGGCCCTGCGCCGTCGGTGGCCGGTGCTGTGCGCCGCCGTGCTGTTCTTCTTTGCCGGCCAGCTGCTGGAATCGACCACCATCCCGCTCGAGGTGTACTACGAGCACCGAAACTACCTGCCCGCGGCGCTGCTGTTCTGGCCGCTGGCCCTGTGGTTCGTCACCGGCGCAGCCAGCCGCCCGCTGCGCTACACGGCGCTGGGCCTCGCCTTCGCCTTGCTCCTGGTGCTGACGGGACTGCGCGCCGACCTTTGGGGCCACCCCACGCGCCTGGCCATGACCTGGGCGCGACTCGATCCCAACTCCTCGCGGGCCGTAGCCACGGAAACCGAGATCATGGAATCCCGCGGCCAGTACCTCCAAGCCTACGTTCGCCTGTATGAGGCATCGCGGCAGCACCCGGACCGGATCAGTTTTGCGCTTCCCCGGATCGAGGCGGCCTGCAAGCTGGGCGGTGCGCGTCCCACCGACGTCGAGGCGCTGAAACGGGCGGCCGGTCATGACCGTTCCGCCTCGCACCTGCTGTACACGGTGCTCTCCCCGCAGATCGGGGATCCCGGCTTCCACTGCCCGGGATTCGGCCCCGACGCGATGCTGCAGGTGGTGCAGAGCGCCGTCTCGAACCCTAATTTTCGCGGCAATCATGCGGTCCAGCAGCAAATGAACTTGCTGCGCGGCCAGATCCTGCTGGCTCTACACAAACCGCAGGCAGCCTACGAAGCGCTGGCACTTGCACTCCGGTACGATCCGACACCGGATGTCGCTCTGACCGCAAGTGCCTATCTCCTCGACGCCAAGCAGCCGCGAAAAGCGCAGCAGTTGCTCGACGACTACCGGGCACTGCCGAAACGCTGGCCGCCAATATGGACCATGTCGGGGCTGCATCGCCGATGGCTCGCCCACACCGGATGGTACAGCGAATCGTTCCGCAACATCCGCAAGGCGATCGAGAAACAACTCCAGGCGTCCGGCCGCGAGCGCGGCGACCGCCGGGCGGCATTCCCGTAGAATGCCGGCATGCGTTTGTCCGACACCCAGCGCCGCGGCCTGTACTGGAGCCTTTTCGTACTGCTGACAGTCGTCACCGCGCTGGCCTATTGGCCGGGCACCCGCGGCGTCTTCCTGATCGACGATTATCCGAATATCGTCCAGAACAACGCGCTCAAGACGCTGAAGCCCACGTTCGGCTCGTTCCTTGCCGCCGCCCTTAGCTCGAACAGCGGCCCAACGCGCCGCCCCATCGCCATGGCGACGTTCGCCGCCAATGTGCTCGCGGCCGGCGGCGGCAAGAAGATCGGCGACGATGCCAGCGCCATGAAATGGACGAACGTGGGCATCCACCTCCTCAACGGCCTTCTGGTGTTCATCCTCCTGAGGCTCTTGCTGGGCAGATACCGGCGCCTGTATCCCGAGACGTCCGAACGCGCCTGCGACTGGGCGGCACTCGCCGTCACCGCGGCCTGGCTGCTGGCGCCGATCAATCTCACCGCAGTGCTCTACGTAGTACAGCGAATGACCTCGCTGGCCGGCACCTTCTCCCTGCTCGGGCTCATCGCCTACATGTTGGGCCGACGCCAGTTGCACGAAGACCCACGCAGCGTACGCGGCTGGGCGCTGCTCCTGGCAACCGCCCTGATCTGCACGCCACTGGCCCTCTTTTCCAAGGAAATCGGCGCCCTGACCCTGCTCTATGCGCTGGTCATCGAGTGGACGCTGTACGGCCTGCGCCGGGCGGACGGCCGGCGCGCCACCGGCGTCATCGTCTACTTCTCCCTGTTCCTGGCGGTACCCGCTATCGCCGCGTTGGCTTGGCTGGTACCGGACGAGTTACGCGCATCGGCCTGGAGCGCCCGCCCCTTCACCCTGGGAGAACGCCTGCTCACCGAGGGCCGCGTCCTTTGGCATTACCTGTGGTGGACGCTGGTTCCCGACAACCGTTCGCTGACCCTGTTCCACGATGCATTTCCCGTCTCGCACGGGCTATTCAGGCCCTGGAGCACACTTCCCGCCTGGGCGGGCATTGGCGTCCTGCTCGCAGCAGGCATTCTGGCGCGCCGCCGCTATCCGCTGATTGCCTTCGGCATACTGTGGTTTCTGGCCGGCCAGGTCATGACCGCGACCTTCATTCCCCTGGAATTGGTCTTCGAACACCGCGAATATCTACCTTCGCTCGGGGTCTACGCGGCGCTCTTCGGCACGCTCATAGTGCTTACCGCCCACTATGCGCACCGCCGGCTCGTCGTCGCCGCGATGGTAGCCATCATCGCCCTCTACGGTGCCGCGCTCGGACTGCGTTCGACCGACTGGAGCAATCCCCTGCGCCAGCTTGCCATCGCCGCCCGCGACCACCCCGATTCCCCGCGGGCGACCTACTCCTACGGGCGCGTTCTGGCGACCTATGCCTATACCCACCCCAAGCTCGTGCCGGTTGCCCGCAAGGCTCTGGAAAAAGCCGCGCGAGTGCCCGGGCAGGGCCTGCTGCCGGACGCCACGCTGATTATCATGGCTCTGCGCAACAACCAGACCGTGAACCCGGCTCTCTACTACCGGATGGCACGCCTGCTGGCCAAGCGCCCCGCCGACCCGGGCGATATCTCTGGCCTGTACTCTCTGGTGCACTGTGCACTGCTGGATCACGACCCCTGCAAGCTCGATCCCAAGCTGATGACACTGGTATTTGCGTCGGCCCTGACCCGGCCGCATCCGAGCAGCACGATCATGACCATGTACGGCAATTACCTGCTCAACGTGTCCGAACAACCACGGGCCGCACGCCAGATCTTCCGGATCCTGGTCCGGCAACACCCGGGCCAGGCGGTATATCATTTCGACCTGGGCGTAACCGAGCTTGCCTGCGGCAACGTCGAGGGCGCGCGGCGGCAACTGAAAATCATGCGCCGCCTTAATCGTTTCGGAATGAGCAACGACAATATAAAATCGTTGTCCAATCTGATCGAACAGGTCACCCGAGGTACGGATACTCATGGGTAAAAGGAACAAGGGCAAGCTCTCCTCGGTGCCGCGCGGCTATACGCCCAAACATCGGCCGGCACCCGGGAAGCCTCCTGCCGAAGCCCGCCCCTGGTTCGAAGACAGCTATCTCTGGTGGGTCGCGCTGGCGGGCCTGCTGGCCGCCACCTGGGGGGCCTATCACTTCGGCCTGACCAGCAAATGGTTCCTCGACGACTACGGCAACATCGTCAACAACAACGCGCTCGCATTGTCCCACCTGTCGCTTTTCTCGCTTTGGCATGCGGTCTGGTCCTTCGACGCGGGACCGCTGGGCCGCCCCATCTCCCTCGCCACGTTCGCGATCCAGCGCTACGAGGAAGGCCTCAACCCGTACGCATTCAAGGTCGTAAACCTGGCGCTGCACCTGGTCACCACCGTGTTGATTGCCGGTTTCACCCGCAGCCTGCTCGGCGCCTGGCGCACACGCTTCGCCCCCGATATCCGAGCCTGGCGAGTGGACTGGATCGCGCTCACCATCGCGGCGTGCTGGGCGCTGCATCCCATGAACCTGACCCCGGTCCTCTATGCGGTCCAGCGCGAAGCGATCCTCGGCAACCTGTTCATGGTGGCCGGGCTCTGGGCATACGTGTCGATCCGCCGCCGACTCTCGACCCGTTGGCCCACGGTGGTTCTGCTGATCGTAACCACGGCGATCTTCACGGCACTGGCGGCCCTGTCGAAGGAAATCGGCGTCCTTTTGCCCTTGCTGGTCCTGCTCGTGGAGTTTTTCGTGCTCGGCTTTCGCGACCGGGACGGCAGCCGTGCGGTCAACCTCTGGCTCTTTTACCTGTTGTTGCTGGTAATACCGGGGATTTACGGATTCATCTGGGCCATTCCGCAGATCGCGAACCCGCATGCCTACATCAGCCGTCCCTTCAATCTCGGCGAACGCGTACTGACGGAGGGCCGGGTCGTCGTCTGGTACCTGGGAATGGTGGTGGCGCCCCGTCTGTCCGCCATGGGCCTGTACCACGACGACTTCACGATCTCCTCGGGACTGCTGTCGCCGCCGACGACGCTGCTGTCCTTCCTGCTCATCGCCGCCCTGTTCGCAGCGGCGTGGTGGCTGCGCAAACGCCGGCCGCTGGCCGCGCTGGGCATCGTGTGGTTCTTCGCGGCGCAGGTGCTGGAATCCACGATCTGGCCGCTGGAGCTTGCCTTCGAGCACCGCATCTACCTGGCCGACTGGGGGATCATCCTCGCCGTGTTCGCCCTGGTGATCCTTCCGTTGAGGCGGGTGGAGTGGCGGCGCATCGGAATTGCCGCATGCATCGTCGTGATCGCCGCGCTCGGACTGACCCTGACCGTGCGTGCCTGGCACTGGCGCAGCAACCTTGCGCTCGCCAAGGTGCTCGCGCACAACCATCCGCAGTCGCCCCGCTCAACCTACCTGCTGGCCCGGCTTTACACGAACCTCTCGTTGTCCGGCCACGAGGCCTACGCCCAAAAGGCGTTTGCAGCTTCGCGCACGGCGGCCCAGGTACCGCACGCCGGGCTTGACCCGTGGGTCGCCATGGTCCTGCTCGCGGCCCAGACGGGACGCCACGTCGATCCGTCGTGGTTCGAGGGCATGATCAAGGCCGTCGGAGAGGAGCCACTCACGGTTTCCGACGTCAATGCGCTGGAGGCGCTCGTCAACTGCTACACGAAACGCCAGTGCAAGTTCTCCCGCGGCTCGCTGAACCGGCTCTTCAAAGCCATATACCGCAGCCCGCACATCACCGAGCTCGGAATGAACTACGCCAACGTGCTCGTGACCCAGGCCAACCTGATCGGCTACGACACGCCCGCGCAACGCGCACGCAGCGGCCCGCTGCTGGAAAAGGCGGCGAAGGCGGTCCCGGGTGTGGCGCAATTCCAGATCAACGTGTTCAACATCGCGCTGGAAGACGGCCATGTCGCCGTAGCCCGGCGTGCTTTCGAGCACATCCAGAAGCTGAACAAGCTGGGCAAACTCGACTATGCGCTGGATCGATTGCGCCCAAGGCTGGAGGCCGCGGAACGACGGGCCCGGGCACCACATCCGTCCACGTCGCAATAGAACCGTCCGCGCAGTTCGGCCCGGCCGCCCCGGAGCCGCGCCTGTCCCGATTATGCGAGAATCCCCCAAATGCCCGACAAGACCCGTCCCATGAGTGCCCAGCCCAGAATTTCCGTGGTCCTCCCCGCCAAGAACGAAGCGGCTGCCCTTGCCGATCTGCTGCCGCGGCTGCGCCGCGCACAGCCCGAGGCGGAAATCATCGTGGTCGACGACGGCTCCACGGACGATACCCGCGACGTCTGCAAGGCGAACCAGGTGATCTGCCTGCACTCCCCCTATTCCATGGGTAACGGCGCGGCCGTCAAGCGTGGAGCGCGCGCGGCCCACGGAGAGATCCTGGTATTCATGGACGGCGACGGCCAGCATGACCCGGCGGATATCGGGCGCCTCCTGGGACGCCTGGAGGAAGGCTACGACATGGTGGTGGGCGCCCGTGCCTGGCGCAGCCAGGCCGGCGTCGGACGCGGGCTCGCCAACGGCTTCTACAACTGGTTCGCATCGCGAATCACCGGGCAGAAAGTCGCCGACCTGACCTCCGGATTCAGGGCCGTCAAGGCGGTAAAGTTCCGTGAGTTCCTCCACCTGCTTCCCAACGGCTTTTCCTACCCCACCACGAGCACCATCGCCTTCTTCCGCAGCGCCTACGGTGTGGCCTACGAAGCGATCGAGGCAGCGGATCGAATCGGTAAAAGCCACATCCGCCCGCTTCGCGACGGTCTCCGCTTCCTGCTGATCATCTTCAAGGTCACTACGCTGTATTCGCCGCTGAAACTGTTCGCGCCGGCCGGCTTCGCGTTCTTCGTACTCGGGTTCGCCTATTACGGTTACACGCTCGCCACCCAGCACCGCTTCACCAACATGAGCGCCCTGCTGTTCAGCGCGGCCGTCATCGTTTTCCTGATCGGCCTGATCTCGGAACAGATCACCAACCTCACCTACCGTCCGCACGAGTGACTTCCGGGACGGACGACCGGCACGCCAAGCAGGACCCCGCCGCACGCCGGCGTGTTCTGCTCGTCACCCGTAACCTGCCGCCTCTGGTGGGCGGCATGGAGCGGCTGAACTGGCATCTGGCCGACCAACTCGCAAGACGCGCCGACGTGCGGGCCGTTGGTCCCGCGGGTGCAGCCGGGCTGGCACCCCCGAACGTCCGCGTGCTGGAAATCCCGCTCGGATCGCTGACGTTGTTCCTGCTCAGGGCGTTGTGGGCCACCTGGCGGACCGCCCGCGCCTGGCGCCCGGACATCGTGATTGCAGGCAGCGGGCTGACGGCTCCCGTGGCATGGTTGGCCGCCCGCGCCTGCGGCGCCTCGGCGGCCGTTTACGTGCATGGCCTGGACATGGCTACCCGGCATCCGCTCTACCGTGCGCTCTGGCTGCCGGCGATACGCCGCATGGACCGGGTGGTCGCGAACAGCCAGGCCACCGCGCGGCTCGCCACTGATGCCGGGGTAAGCGCCTCGAGGATCGCGGTTGTCCATCCGGGCGTGGAAATTCCATCGAGCCCACCCGACGAGGGGGCGGTCGCCCGCTTCCGGGAAACGCATGGATTGGCCGGCGGACCTGTGCTCCTTTCGGTGGGCCGGCTGACCCGCCGCAAGGGAGTGCGCGAGTTCGTTACCGACGTATTACCCGCCGTCGCGAAGACGCATCCCGGCGTCATACTGCTCGTCGCAGGTGATGCCCCCGATCAGGCCCTGCGCGCGGAGCCCCAGACTCGGGACAGCATCCAGGGGGCCGCCGACGCCGCTGGACTGGGCAAACACCTGCGTTTCCTGGGCGTCATTACGGACCGGGAGCAGCTGGCTACCGTATACCGGACCGCCGACGTCCACGTCTTCCCGGTGCAGGAGATCGCGGGCGATCCGGAAGGCTTCGGCATGGTCGCGATCGAAGCCGCCGCCGAGGGGCTGCCAACTGTGGCCTATGCGACCGGCGGCATCGTCGATGCGGTGGCTCCGGGCCGATCGGGGCGGCTCGTCGCGCCGGGCGACAGCGCCGCCATGGCACGGGCGATCGAGGACGCGCTTGCCGACGGCGAAACACTGCGCGGATCCTGCAGGACGTTCGCCGAAGACTTCGCCTGGCCGCGATTCAGCGACGCCATAGCCGATGCGCTCGGCCTGCGAGACCCCGCTTAACGCCGTTAACGGGAACAGTCCGCAAATACCTGGCGATAGCCCTCCAGCATCTGCTCCAGGGTGAATTCGGCGAGAACCTTTTCGCGGTTATAGGCCCCCATATCGGCCCTGAGCACCGGATCGTCGGCCAGCCGCTTGAGGTAGCCGAGCATTTGCGCCCGGTCATCCGGGTCGAACAGGAACCCCCCCTTGCCATGGTCCACCAGCTCGGGCATCGACGAGCAGCGGGTAGCTACCACCGGAAGACCGCAGGCCATGGCTTCCAGCACGACCAGACTCAAGCCCTCCCGCCGGGTCGGGAAGAACAGGATATCGGCCTGGCGATAGAGGCCGGGCATCTCGTCGTGCCCGCGGCGCGGGACGGCGACGAGCTTTTCCGATTGCCCGGGCCGTCCAGCTGCCGAGCCACGCAGACCAGCCGTGTATTGCAGGCACGCATCGTCGGGCAGGGCCCGCGCCAGTGCCGCCAGGTGCTCCGCGCCCTTGCGCCGCGTCGGGTTGCCCGCGAACAGGTACCTGACCGCGCCCCCACGCTCGTTACCCGCCGGCGAAAAGGCCATGGAGTCGACACCGTTCCTGATAACCACCCGCCGCTTTCCCGGTGCGTGATGCCTGGTCACCAGGTCGGCCGTGAATCGGCTGACCGCCGTCACCCGGCGGGCCCGCCGCACCGAGGCACGCACGGCGGGCGCCATGACCATGACGTAGAAGGCGCGCTGTGCCGGCGAGGCGATCGCCAGTGCTTCCGGGTCGAGGTAGTAATTATGGAAGGTCGATACCAATGCCGAGTCCCGATGTGCAACCCACGGTCCGAGATCCGGAATCGAATGCACGATGCCCTCGAACCGACGGCGCCGGATCGCGAGCAGGGCTGGCCCCAGCCCCCAGTACGGCGACAACGGCTCCACGCGATAATGGGGCAAATGCGCTTCGAGTGTGCGGTGCACCACCAGCACGCCGCTGCCGCTGACCACGGGAGATACAACAGACCGGTCCGTGATGTTCACCTCCCGCGGCTCTGTCCGCCCCAAAGGTCAATCAATGTCCGGGCTCCCAACGCTTTCCGAGGCGATTGGTCAGGCCGTCGAAAATGCCCCGGGCATAGGCCAGGGACTGCCGCATCCGGTTCGGTTCGTTCAGCAGCGTCCCGCCCCACCGCACGAACACGCCCGGCAGCGTCATGAACAGCAACCGGATTCCGAAATGGCGCCGCCCGTTGCTCACGCGGTTGCGGATGTCATAATAGCGCCGCCAGGGCGGCATCCTGAGGCAGAAAAACTCGAAGCCTAGCAACCGGACCGTGTAGTCGCCGGGGCGCGGGTGCCTTATCCGGCTGGACTTGACGAGCACCAGGCCGGCCCCCGCCTTCTTCACGCGTTCGCCGTAATCCATGTCGTCGCCGGACACGAAATAGTCCGGATCGGGCAGTCCCGCGCGCTCGACCACCCGCCTGCCGACCATGAAGCCGAGGAAAGGTAGCCCGACCACCCGCATCGTTGCCGGCAAGTCGTCGTATTTCCGGATGCGGCGCAGGGCTGACGTTTCGGGGTTAGCCTCCACCGCCGGCCAGCACAGCCAGAGTACGCCTTCCCGGCCCTCGAAAACGGCGCAGGAGCCATAGCAGCAATCCTCGCTGAGACCTGTGCGTTCCAGGCATGCCAGGGCATCGGACTCCGGTTCGGCATCGTCGTCCATCAGCCACGCCCAGTCTGCCCCGTCATCCATGGCCGCCTGCAAGCCGTGATGAAATCCGCCCGCCCCGCCCCGGTTTTCCGGAAGTCTGCTGTACACGAAGCCCGGTCTCGAGACATAGCCCTGCTCGACGAGAAAGGTGCCGGTGCCGTCGGTGCCGGCGTTGTCTACGACATACACGGCATCCGGCCGGCGGGTCTGGGAATACAGTGCCTCCAGGCAGCGCTGCAGCAACGCCTTTCTGTTATAGGTCACGACGACGGCGGCAATCTTCTGCGCCATGCTCAGAGGGCATCCTTGAGCATGGCCGCAGTCTTGAGCGCGGCACCGACTACCTGATCCATGTTGTAGTACCTGTATTGGGCGAGACGCCCAACGAACGTAATACCCGCCTGCCTCCTGGCAAGCGCCTCGTAGCGCTTGTACAGCGCCTCGTTCTCGGCGCGCGGGATCGGATAGTAGGGATCGCCTTCGGCCTGCGGAAATTCGCGCACGATGGAGGTGCCCGAATGGTTTTGCCCCGTCAGGTGCTTGAACTCGGTTATGCGCGTGAAGGCGTGCTCATTGGGATAGTTGACGGTGCCGGTTTCCTGGAAAAGTTCCATATCCGGGAAATGCGCATGCTCGAAGCGCAGGGAGCGGTAGGGCAGCCGCCCGTAGCAATATTCGAAGTAGGCATCGATGGGACCGGTGTAAACGACATGCGAGTATTTGTCCGCGCCCCGCGCCTCGGCGAAGTCCACGCCGAGATCCACGGAGATATTCCGGTGGTCGAGCATGGCTTCGAACATCCGGGTGTAGCCATGCCGCGGCATCGCCTGGAAGCTGTCCGTGAAATAGCGGTCGTCGCTATTGGTGCGAACCGGGATGCGGGCCGCCACCCCGGCCTTCAGTTCAGAGGGCTCCAGTCCCCATTGCTTGCGCGTGTAGTTGAGGAAGAATTTCTCGTACAGGTCGCGGCCCACCGAATTGAGCACCACGTCCTCGCTCGTGGCAATCGGATTTCGGGGTTCGCGCACGCTCTCCAGAAACTGCGCGGCGCCCTCCTCGTCCAGCTCGAGCCCGTACAGCCTATTCAAGGTATCGCGGTTGATGGGGAAGGGATAGATCACGCCATCCAACACGCTCCGCACACGGTGCTCGTACGGATGCCATTCCGTGAAACGCGACAGCCACTCGGCGATACGGAGGCCGTTGGTATGAAAGATGTGCGGGCCGTAAAGGTGCACCAGTACGCCATGCTCGTCGTATTCGTCGTAGGCATTGCCAGCGACGTGCGGGCGCTTGTCTATTACATGCACCCGGTGCCCCGCATCCGCCAGCTCGCGCGCCATGACGCTACCGGCGAACCCGGCACCTACGACCAGGATGTTAGCCCCCGCGCTCATACCATTCCATCTTCAAGTTCCGCAATCAGGTTCCGGATTCCGCCGCCCTGCGGAATCGCCCTTCGGATCCAGCGTCGATGCCAACCTTGATCTCACAGCTTCCTCACGTACTCGATGTCGTTCAAGGCAAGGCGGACATCACGATACAGCCGCGTTAGCCTGCGAATTGGGACAAAAACGCATTCAGCAAGAACAGGCGGCATCCACCGAAGCAGACCTTCCTGGTAGGCATATGAATCGGGTCGCGAAGAAGCCGATATATTCACCGCCTTTCGAGCAATGCAGAACCAGTAGAAGGGGCGATATGGGAAACCCCGGTGGGCATAATGCCACAACGCAGCCGCAATGGCGGAATCACGTTGCGAGCTGCCACGACCACTCTGCTCGAGACGGCAATGGAGCGACAAAAGCCTTGAAATAATCGCCTCTTGTCGCCCCTTCATCGTTGCCAGAACGGAAGCGCGCAAACCCCTGCGGGTTTGGTCGTGCTGAAACCAGACTCCCACAACCCTATCGAGCACCACCCATCGCCAGTCGCGCCGTGCGGCCAAATCGAGCTGCCATGCATAATCCTCCGCCCTTTCGATTTCTTCATCCCAACGAAAATCAGTCAGCGCGGATCTAAGAAACAGGTGCCCAACTGGAAGCCTGAAACCGCTGAAGATGACGGCCGCGCATACAAAATCTTCCGTGTCCGGGAAACTTACCTGCCCGTGCTCGCGCCCGTGTTGGTCCACGCTCCCGACATGGCCCGAGCAAATTTCAGCTTGGCTGATTTCCATCAACTCCAGCTGTTCCAAGGCGCCGGGAAGGAGGTAATCGTCGTCGTCCAGGAAACGCACGTACTTTCCGCGTGCGGACCGCAAGCCGTGGTTACGGGCCGCACTCACGTTGCCTCTTGCTATAGGCTCGACCCTAACCCGTCCGTCCAGGGAAAACGGCGCCATGGAACTCCGC
>JBJKSR010000350.1:0-3060 GCA_046703965.1 Gammaproteobacteria bacterium
ATCGATGCCCGTGCGGCGCGCGTGGTCTGAACAGCCGCGGCCCTTACGGACGCTTGGCGACCACCCTGCCGTTCTCCCACACGTAGAGCGGTGTTCCATACATCCGCGCGGTCCGCCGGGCACGCTCGCCGGCTCGCAGCAGCGCACGTTCGACGCGCGCAGCGAGCTTCGGATTCCTGTTCGAGGTCTTGCGCTTGCTCGTGTTCTTCAGTGTCACGGACCTGATTCTATCAGCTTCGGCGGCCTGGCGGAATTGTCATACACGGCCCACGCGTCCGCCAGCGGCCGGTACCGGGCTTCGAAGTTCTCCCAGCTTCGGGAGAAGCGCCGCAGTACGTCGCCTTTTGGCACATCGTGCCCACCCTGCCTCACCCGCGCCGCGATGCGTCTCAGAGCCAAACGCGGCGATGCAAGACGTAGATAGATGATCTCCACGTGGTACCCAAGCTGCTTCATGGCCTGAAGGCGCTTCACGTGCGCAAGACCGCTCAAGGTGCTCTCCCATGCGAAATCCGCTCGCCGCTCCAGGAGCCGATCGATCTCATCGAGCATCAATCGCGCGGCGGCGGCGGCGGCGAGCCCGGGTCGTAGGGGCGACAACCCGCCCGCAATGAGATCGGCATTGACGAAATTTAGAATCCGGGCATCGCGCGGCAAATATTCCCTGGCGAATGTCGTCTTCCCGGCGCCGTTCGGGCCGGCGATCAGCAGGCGGCGTGGCCTGGGTTCCTTTCGTCTCCTCGTCTCCGCCACTCAGCATTTCCTCGGCGCTGCCCCGAAGCTTCTCGGCCTACGGCGGCGCACCGATTCGCCGCTCTTTGACGGAATCACGGTCGCCGTCGAGCGAGGCGGCCCAGATAGCCCGTCGGCGCCTGCATCATCTTGCGCCGCTTTGGCAAATGCTTCGCGTCGTTGCGCGCTGGCCGGCGCTCGTTCGGCTCCCGGTGAGCGGGTTGCCGCTCTACGGCATACGGCTGCCAGCCCCGCTCGTCGAGAGGCGTCGACGCCATGCTCCGAACCATGGCCTGTCATGTGCGCATTCGTATATCGGAGCCTCCGGAGTGCGGTATTGACCGTGTTGTTGCGGATCGGACGATCGCGGCTTCGATCCGGACGGTCTCACGCTCGAGTACACGCTCGGCATGGAGGAGTTTCCGGAGGAGCGGCCGCGCGCCCCGCGCCGGCTCGATCATACCGCCAAGACGACCGACCTTTGGGAGGGTCAGCGCAGCGACCCGCGCATCGGCCAGGTCGGCCACATCGAGCGGGCGGACGACGCGCTGCTCAGCCGACCGACAGGAAGTAGCGCCGCCAGTCGAGTCCCCGCCGGATAAAGCCCTGCTCGCAGGCGGCGTCGTGGAAGGTCTCGATGGTGCGCTCGTTGCGCTGCCAGCCGTTGGCGTTCCAGTCCGCGCCCAGGATCTCGGCGGCAAGCTGCTGCTCGAGATCGGCGAACGGCAGGAACTGCGCGGCGACATGACCGATGTCGCGGCTCGTGCGCGCGGCGGCGGCGTCGAAGAGCTTAAGGAGGCCCTCGGCGAGGCCGGGATGGGCATCGAGCGTGGCCGCGCGCACGGCCATGACGTGGTTGATCGGCACGAACCGCATGGACCGGAGCAGCCGCAGGCACTCGCCAAGCGGCTCCGCCATGAGGTAACGCAGACCCTCGAAGTCGTCCGGCTTGCGGGCATAGAAGAAGCAGTCCACCCGGCCGTCGCGCACGACCGCCTCCGGGGATTCGCCCAGCAGGCCCCAGTCCATCCGGTAGCCCTCGGGATACGGCATGCCCTCGATACGGTCGCGCCTCAAGGGGCACCAGACGATCTCGGCCGGATCGAGGCCGTACATGTGCTTGAGGAGCCACCGGTGCCAGAGCGACGCCGTCACCCAATACTGGAAGACGGCGACCCGGTGGCCCTTGAGATCGGCCGGCCCCTTAAGGCTCGATCCCCGGGCGCAATAGGCGTACTGCGGCACGAACTTTTTGCCGAAGACCGGCAGACCCAGAAAATCCGCGCCGCCCTCCTTGGCCTTGAAGAACGTGGCGAGCGACATCTCGCCGACGTCGAACTCGCCTTTGAGCGTGCGCATCGTGCAATCGTCGATGTTCTTCGCGCGCACCGCCCGATAGGTGAAGCCCTCCGCCGGTATCTCGGCGCGAAGCACCGGTTCGGTGTGCAGGTAGGCGGTAGAGGCGATCGTGACGGTGGCTTCCATGGCGGGTCCTCGCTTTTGCCCGGATTATGGCATACTCCGAAATCCGAGGGGAACGCGGCCTGGCCCGCGTGGCGGTTGCCGAAGCACGCCATGCTCACAGCCGAACAGCAGAAACTTCTGATCGAGACCGGACCGGGCACACCCATGGGCGAGCTCTTCCGCCGGTACTGGATTCCGGCGCTGCTGCCGGAGGAGCTCCCGGGGCCGGACTGCCCGCCGGTGCGCGCCAAGCTGCTCGGCGAGCGCCTCATTGCCTTCCGCGACACCGAGAACCGCATCGGCTTCATCGACGAATTCTGCGCCCACCGCGGCGTCTCGCTGTGGTTCGCTCGCAACGAGGAGTGCGGGTTGCGCTGCCCTTACCACGGCTGGAAGTACGACGTCACCGGCCAATGCGTGGACGTGCCCTCGGAGCGCGAGGACAGCAACTTCAAGAAGAAGGTCAAGCTCAAGGGCTACCCGGGCATCGAGCACGGCGGCGTGATCTGGGTGTACATGGGGCCGCCGGAGAAGCAGCCGGCGCTGCCGGAGCTCGAGTGGAACATGGTCCCGGCCTCGCACCGGTACCTCTCCAAGCGGTTCCAGATTTGCAACTACCTGCAGGCCATGGAAGGCGGCATCGACTCGAGCCACGTGTCGTGGCTGCATTCCGGCGAGATCAACTACGACCCGCTGTTCAAGGGCAGCAAGGGCAACGAGTACAACCTGAAGGACCCGAACCCGCGCTTCGAGGTCGTCGAGTCGCCGGCGGGGCTTTACATCGGCGCCCGCCGCGAGGCCGAGGAGGGCCAGTACTACTGGCGCATCACACAGTGGCTGATGCCCTGGTACACGCTCATCGCC
>JBJKSR010000351.1:0-4505 GCA_046703965.1 Gammaproteobacteria bacterium
CTCGTCGGGCCGGGCTTCCTCGACACGGGACAGCGCCATCGCGTAGCCGAGCTGCGTGATGGCGGTCGGGACCGCGATCAGCAACACGCCGAGGGCGCCGCCGACGAGGAACGACGACCTGGCCGAGTTGACGTGCATGCCGAGCGTGCCGGCCACGAGCATGATCAGGCCCGCCCCGACCCCCAGGCAGGAGAGGATGCCGAGGAGGTAGAGCCAGGGGCGGGTACGGCGCAGGGCATCGAGTGCGGCGTCGTCGAGCAGGGGCCGTGGGGTCGCGTCTTCTTGCACAGGGTGTTCCTAGCCGCCGGCTGCCCGAAGCATGATGCCGACGATGGCGAGCATGATGACAAGCACGACCAGGCCGATGCCGACCACCGTCACGATGCCCTGCAGGCGCCAGTAGCGGTGCTGCGCGCCCAGCGCCCTCGCGATGTCGTCCGGACCCGGGCGCCAGGGCGGGCGCACGTGGTCCAGTCGCGCGGCATAGCGCAGGGCGAAGGCCGCGGTGAAGCAGTACACGACCACGAAGATGACGATGGAGACGGCGGAACCGAAGATGCTGGCCGTGCCCTTGAGGTGATCGACCTGGCCTGCCACCATCCGGGCGTGTTCGTCGACGATCGCCAGCCCGCCCTGGGCGAGCTTCAGAAGTACCAGCCCGTACAGCGCGACGCCCGCGAAGCGCGCCCAGCGCTGGGTGGCGCCCAGGGCGCCCAGGGCCCGCGGCGAGAGTGAAGGCGCGGCTGCCGTATCCGGCGATGCTTGGTCCATGCTCCCTCCATTGCAGCGCGGTGGCGGAAGCGTGTGGTTGCGATCCGGCCCCGGGGCGCTCTTCCCGGATTATACGCAAGCGGCCCCGCGCCGCCCGCGGTGCGCTAAAGTGGCCGCACTGCCGATCGGTATGCGGGGACGGGCCGCGTGGGCGCACTGGATGGAATCCGGGTACTCGACCTGTCCCGCGTGCTGGCGGGACCCTTCTGCACGCAGATGCTCTCGGACCTCGGCGCGGAGATCTGGAAGATCGAGGCGCTCGAGGGCGACGGCACGCGCGGCTGGGGCCCGCCGTTCCAGGACGGGGAAAGCGCCTACTTCCTCTCCGCCAACCGGGGCAAGAAGAGCCTTGCGGTGAATCTCAAGGACCCGCGCGGCGCCGACCTCGTGCACCGGCTCGCCGAGCACGCCGATGTGGTGGTGGAAAATTTCAAGCCCGGCGACCTGGCCCGCTACGGGCTCGACTGGCCGCGGCTCGAGGCGCTCAATCCGCGCCTTATCTATGCCTCGATCACGGGCTTCGGCCAGCACGGCCCGCGCAGCGATGAGGCCGGCTATGACGTCGTGCTCGAGGCGCTGACCGGCATCATGAGCGTGACCGGCGCGCCCGACGGCCCGCCGACCAAGGTCGGCGTGGCCTGGATCGATGTGCTCACCGGGCTGACCGCCGCCGTCGGCATCCTTGCCGCGCTGCACGAGCGCGGAAGGAGCGGTGCCGGCCAGCACATCGACCTCGGGCTGTTCGACGTCGGCCTGATGGCCATGGTCAACCAGGCCCAGCGCTACCTGATGACGGGTGAGCCGCCGCGGCGCATGGGCAACGCCCATCCCCAGATCGTCCCCTATCAGTCCTTCGCGGCGCGCGATGGCTGGCTGATGCTGGCCGTCGGTACCGACGTCCAGTACCAACGCCTGTGCGAGGCCCTGGGCCGTTCCGACCTGGCTGACGACAGTCGCTTTCGCACCAATGCCGGCCGGGTCGAGCACCGCGACGCGCTCGTGCCGAAACTGGAGGCGATCTTCGTGGAGCGTCCGCTGGCGGACTGGGTCACGGTGCTGGAGCGGGCGGCAGTGCCCGCGGCGCCCGTCCACGATCTGGCGCAGGCGCTGGCGGACCCGCAGTCGGCCGCGCGCGGCATGCGTTGGGAGGTGGCGCATCCACGGCTCGGGCCGACGCCGTTGCTCGGCAACGCCCTGCAGCACATGAGCCGGACGCCGGCCCGGCCGGCGGGCCCGCCGCCGCTGCTCGGCGAGCACGGCTTTGGGGTCCTGCGCGACACCGTGGGGCTCGACGAGGAGACCCTGGACGCCCTTGTCCGTGACGGCGTGCTGGGCCCGAGCGGATGAGAGTTACCCGAACGCCTCCGGGGCTGCTAACATGAACGACAAAACGGATACGAAGCGATCATGAGCAGCATCCTTCTGGTTCCGCGAGAGCGCATGGGCGACGAGAAACGGGTGGCCCTGGCGCCGGCGCAGGTGGCCCGTTACGGCGGGTTGGGGATCGAGGTCGTGGTCGAACGCGGCGCCGGTACGGCGGCCGGGTTCACCGATTCCGCCTACAAGGAGGCGGGCGCGAAGATCGCGGCCAAGCCGGACTGGGGCGCGGCCGACGTCGTGCTCACCGTGCGCGGGCTCGATGCGGGATCCATCTCCGAACTCAAGCGCGGCGCAGCCGTGGTCGGACTGCTCGCTCCCTATGCGGAGGATTTCCCCGGGGCCGCCTACCGCGAGGCGGGCGTACTCGCTTTCGCGCTGGAGAAGTTGCCGCGGATTTCGCGTGCGCAGGCGATGGACGCGCTGTCCTCCCAGGCGGCTGCCGCCGGCTACCGTGCGGCGCTGCTCGCGGCCCTCGAACTGCCGCGGTTCTTCCCCATGCTCACCACGGCCGCCGGGACCGTGCGCCCGGCGCGGGTGCTCGTCATCGGCGCCGGCGTGGCCGGCCAGCAGGCCATCGCGACCGCGCGCCGCCTGGGCGCCATCGTGGAAGGTTATGACGTGCGGGCCGCCGCGCGCGAACAGGTGGAATCGCTGGGCGCGCGGTTCGTCGATGTCGGCGTATCCGCGGAGGGCGAGGGCGGTTACGCGCGCGAACTCACCGAAGAGGAAAAGGCCGAACAGGCAGAGGCGCTGGGACGCTATATCGCCAAGTCCAACGTGGTCATCACCACGGCCGCCGTCCCGGGCCGCCCGGCGCCCAGGATCATCACGAAAAAGATGATCGAGGGCATGGATGCGGGCTCGGTCATCGTCGATCTCGCCGCGGTGGGCGGCGGCAACTGCGAGCTGACCCAGCCCGGCAAGACGGCGCGGCACAAGGGCGTCAGCATCGTCGGTCCGACCAATCCGGCCGCGGCGCTTGCCGGCCATGCCAGCGAGCTGTACGCGCAGAACTGCTACAACTTCGTTGCGCCCTGGTTCGATGAAGAAGGCAGGCTCGCGATCCCGGCCGACGACGAGTTTTACACCACGAGCCTGGTCGCGGGCGAATTGCCGGGCGCGGCGCAACAATCATTCCCCGATACGGAATCGGATCAGGAGGCGTCATGATCTACGGCTTCATCGCGCTTTACGTCTTCATGCTGGCGGCGTTCGTCGGCTACGAGGTCATCTCCCGCGTACCGAGCATCCTGCACACGCCGCTGATGTCGGGCTCCAACTTCATTCACGGCGTGGTGCTGGTGGGGGCCATCATCGCGCTGGGCACGGCGCACGGGACGCTCGCGCGCACCATTGGCTTCATCGCCGTGGCACTGGCGATGGCCAACGTGGTCGGCGGCTGGGTGACCACCGAACGCATGCTCGCGATGTTCAAGACGAGCAAAGAGCAGGGCAAGTCATGACGGCGCTGTCCTGGGGGATCAAGGTGGCGTACCTCGTCGCCGCCATCCTGTTCATCGTGGGACTGAAGAGCATGAGTTCGCCGCGCACCGCGCGCAAGGGGTTCATCACGGCCGGCGTGGGCATGCTCATCGCCGTCGTGGTGACCTTCTTCCTGCCGGGTGTCGGCGGGGTGACCAACATCATCCTCATCCTCGTCGCCATGGCGCTCGGCGGCGTGTTGTCCTGGGTTTCCGGCAAGCGCGTGCCGATGACGGCGATGCCGCAGATGGTGGCCCTCTATAACGGCATGGGCGGTGGCGCCGCGGCGGCGATCGCCGCGCAGGCACTGGTGTTCGGGACCGACCACGGCACGAGCGAGATCATCCTCGCCGTGGTGGGCGCCATGATCGGCGCCGTTTCCTTCTCCGGCAGCCTGATCGCCTTCGCCAAGCTGCAGGGCTGGATGTCCTCGCTGCGCTTCCGTGGCCAGAACGCGGTCAATGCGGTGGTGCTTGCGCTGCTGGTCCTCTTCGTAGTGCTTTCGATCGTGTATGGCGGGAGCGGCCTGCTGTTCGTTTTCTTCATGGTCGCGCTGGCTTTCGGCGTGTTGGTCACCGTGCCCGTGGGCGGCGCCGACATGCCGGTGCTGATCGCCCTCTACAATGCCATGACCGGCCTGGCCGTCGGTTTCGAAGGCTACGTGTTCGACAATCCGGCAATGATCATCGCCGGCATGATCGTCGGCGCCTCGGGCACGCTGCTCACGGTGCTGATGGCGCGCGCCATGAACCGCTCGCTGGCCAACGTCATGTTCTCGCGCTTCGGCGAAGCCGCCGTCGGTGGCGAAATCGAGGGCGAACTCAAACCGATCAACGCCAACGACGCGGCCGCCATGATGGCCTATGCGGGCC
>JBJKSR010000352.1:0-2939 GCA_046703965.1 Gammaproteobacteria bacterium
ACTGGAAGCATGACCACCTGCCGTTGCCGTATGTCGCGCGCAATTTGGCGTCGGCCATGCGCAAGAACCCGTATCTTCGTGTGTTATCTGAAAACGGGTACTTTGATCTTGCCACTCCGTTTCACGAAACGGAATACGATCTGGACCACGCGATGTTGAGCCCGAAGCTGCGCAAACACATCACGTTTGCATACTTTAAGTCCGGCCACATGATCTATCTAAACCCGAACGCGCTGAAAGCAATGCACGCCGCGTTAAACCGCTTCTACAGTGACACGCTGAAGGCAGACGCAAAGGCCGCCGTAAGGTACTAACGAGCTTTCAAAGTCTGCAGATTTACCCCGACCCTGCGCGCGGGCCTGCCGACAGAGGGCGGACGGACAGGGTATTCAGGACGGGGCACTGCGAGTCTCGATGTCGAGGACGCGGCTCAACCGAAGCCGTATGAGGTGCGGCGTCCGGATCCATTCCGGCTGCCGCACTTCACGTCCCGAGAGTAGTGGGTCGTTTCGCCATCCAGGACTCACTAGTGGGCCTGAGCGCGCAGTGACCACAGCGCGCTCAACCATAAAATGGCCCCCGCCACGATGGCGCCCCACGGAGACTCTGGGCCGCTTGGAGTCACCCACGGGTAAAGCAGTGCCGTGACGACCAATGCCGCGCCGGTCAAGAAGTGGGCACGATAACGGAATGTACGAGCCAGAGGCAGCATATGCAGACCGACGATCAGCAGCACCGCCGGCACAACCCACGTGCCGCGATGAAACCGATCAAGGAAGTAGACAGCCGTGAAGATCGCGACGGCCTGGGCGAAATTGATCGTACGAAACTGGCGCCTCGTCCGAACATACGCAGAGGTCTTACGGAGCGCAGCCATCGCACTGCGACACGTTCGCAAGGTCCGGATGGACGCCAGGACCAACAGTCCGGTACCCGCGCCGAGGAGGATTATCGGCACTCCGCTGTGCCAATGTCCAAGATGGTATCCGACGAGAAGCCACAAACCGCCGAATGCGGCGAAAAAGGCCGCACCGCCGGCGCGACTGCCGCGCCGGGCTTGCCGTTGAAGGTCCGGCGAAGCTTCATTCAGCGGACTGCTGTGCTCGGCGCGCGCCGACCGAGCCACTGACGGCAATAAAGTCGCTCTCATGCTGCCTCCGCCTCTTCTTATCGTGCTGGAGGCAGCCTATCGCGGATCAAAGCGCCACCCTAGTCACAGACATCACTGGCCGCATCTGATGTTTGTCATGGGACATCGGCTTCACGCCCGTGGTCTGGATTGATCGTGGCTTGCCGGGTCGATCTGGCTGGCCCGAATGTCTGACAGCTGACGTCGGACATAGGCGGGAAGGACCAAGGCCGAAAGCCGTTCAAGAGAATCTGCCGCCGACTCGATCGGAACGTCACGTTCCAGCAGTCGCATCGTGCCGCCGGTGGGGTCGCGTCGACTCCAAAACTAAACCCGCCAAGGCGCAGCCCGGTGCGTTTCGCACCATGATAAAATGCAGCTTTAGTAAATCGTACGTGACGGGCTGCCAAAGACCGCCGCGTACGCGACTCCGTCGCTTCGCGACCGAGCGCATGCAATGGGGATGGAAGCCGGGGCTGCCGGTACGGGCAGTGCCTCCTCGCTGCAACTCGGCGGCAGAAGTACCCGACGGGTGCCTTCAAGGAGCCGGCAGCGGACAAGGATCCGCCGATGATTATCTCGGACAGGCTCTCGGATGTCGGTGATTACTTCAAAGACATCGCAACATGAACCGACAGAAATATATTCTGTGCGCACAGGGGTCGGAATCGCGCCGGAAGACCGGGGAGACATACTCAAATGACTCGTCAGAAGGATGATCGACGAAGCCACTGGCAAGGCGTGTATCAAAGCAAGGGTGCTGACTCGGTCAGCTGGTACCAACCTCACCTGGAAGTGTCGTTGACGCTGCTCACTCAGGCGGGCATGTCCGCCGACTCGCGCGTTATTGACGTGGGCGGCGGTGCCTCGACGCTCGTCGATGACATGCTCGATCGCGGACACCGTGATGTCAGTGTCCTGGATGTCTCGGAGGAGGCATTAGCTGTTTCCCGACGCCGGCTCGGTGACCGCGCGGGGCTCGTGAAGTGGTACGTGGGCGACGTGCTGGAATTTCCGCTGCCGCCGGGCGGCTTCGAGTTCTGGCATGATCGAGCGGTTCTGCACTTTCTCACCGACCGAACGGATGCGGCGCGCTACGCGCAGGTCGCGACAAACGCGCTCGTGGCGGGCGGATATGCACTGGTCTGCGGATTTGCACCCGATGGCCCTGAGCGCTGCAGCGGCCTCCCGGTGGTCCGGCGGTCTGCGACGGAAATTGCCGCGGTGTTTGCGCCCACGTTTGCACTGGTCCGGGAGCGCGCCGAACGGCATCGAACGCCAACTGGGTCTGAACAATCGTTCACGTATGCGCTCTTGCGGCGATGCTGACAGCGGGATGCACGGGAGAGAGGCGGACCACAGACCTCCCGGCGCTAGCGCTCGACGCGTCTGTGCATGCTCAAGTCTGATTGCCTCTACCGATCGACATCTGGCCGCAGCGCCGCCGCTCGTATTGGCTGTCGTCAGGGTCGCAGCGCGACGGCTCGCCGGTTCAGCCGGCTGCCGGCGCAGACCCCGGGATCGATGATCAAGTGTCGGCCCGACAATGCGATGGCCTTTCGCCATCCGGCTCGCGCGGATCGCGCGGTGCGCAACCTGCTGATCTCAAAGGCCATCTTTCGGCTGCCGGCGGTTCGCGCGGGCGGGCGTCCCGCCGAGTAGGCTATGATCTCACTCCTTGTCGCGGCCCGTCATTTGAGCCGCGCTTTTATTCGCGGGAGCCCATCTGCGTGTCGACCCCTACGCTCGATCCCCTTGATCTGTACGACGTGCGCACGTCCCTCAGCGACGAGGAGCGCATGGTCCAGGA
>JBJKSR010000353.1:0-5074 GCA_046703965.1 Gammaproteobacteria bacterium
GGGATTTCCTTCGCGATCACTAGCGCGAGTTTCCTGGCGTCCGCGCTTCCTTTGATCTCCTGAGTCTCGCGAAGAGGCTGAATTTCAGCCTTTTGGGGCCGAGCGCCCATCTCTCGATACCGTATAGACAAAACATAGATCCGAGACGGTACCCCTAAAATAGCTTGTAGTAAGGTATTTTTGGCGTTCAATAGGCGGTTGACGTGGATTTGTAGCCATTGTATACACAAAACAAGTGGCCAGCCTGCAAAAGCATCGGGTCGCCGGACGCACCTACTGGCGGATCGTCGAATCGCGCCGCGTCCGAGGGAAACCTCGCCCCGTGCCGCTGCTGTATCTTGGCAGTGCCGATGAGCTACTGAACCGGTTGCTGCAGGCTCCACAGGGGGAGCTGCGGATCCGCTCCTTCCAGCATGGTGATGTGGCGGCGTTGAAGGCCGCAGCCGATCGGCTGGGGGTGGTCGAGATCATTGATCGACACGTGCCCGAGAGGGCTCGGGGACTTTCGGTCGGCACGACGCTGCTGCTGGCGGCACTCAATCGAGCCATCCGCCCGCGCTCCAAGCGCGGCTGGGCGGCCTGGGCACAACAGACCTCCCTCGCGCGGCTCTTTCCGCAGGTGCAGCTTGAGCGCCTCACCTCGCAGTTCTTCTGGGATCAGATGGATTGCGTGAAGCTCGAGGCGCTGCGCGCGATCGAGGACGAACTCACCGAGCGCATCGTGCGCGAGCTGGGCATCAAGCTCGATACGCTGTTCTACGATGCCACCAACTTCTTCACCTTCATCGCTTCCACCAACGTGCGCCCGGAGCTGGCGCAGCGGGGGCACTCGAAACAGAAGCGCTCGGATCCGCGCCTCTTCAGCCTCGCCTTGCTGGTCTCTCAAGAGGGGCACATCCCGCTGTGCTCGCAGGTCTACGAAGGCAACCGCGTCGATGTGCGCTCCTTCCCCGAATCCCTGACGCTGATCCGCGAACGCCTGGGCAATCTCGCCGTCGAAGTCGATCAGATCACACTCGTCTACGACAAGGGCAATCTCTGCAAGGCCAACCAGCGCCTGGTCGATGAGGCTTCCTTCAGCTACGTCTGCTCCCTGGTCCCGGCGCAGCACCCGCAGCTGCTGGCCATCGCGCATAGCCAGTACCAGATGCTTGAGAGCCCGCGGCTCGGTCAGATCCCGGTGCTGCGCCTGGAGCAGGAGATCTGGGGCAAGCGACGCACGGTGCTGCTGTTTATCAGCGAGCAGCTGCGCCAGGGGCAGATCCGGGGCCTGATGCAGCACGTGAAGAAGGCCATCCGGCAGCTCGAGCGCTGGAAAACCCAGTTGACCAAACCTCGCTCCGGGCCGCGCACTACGGATGCCGCGCAGCGGCAAATCCAAGCCATCCTCTCGGGGCAGCACGTCAGTCGTGTGCTCAAAGTCAAATACGACCCCGACCAAGACGGCGCCGATCGACTGCACTATGAGATCGACACCACAGCGATCGATGCGTTGGCCAACGAGCATTACGGCAAGCGCTTCCTCATCACCGACCGCAACGAGTGGTCAGACGAGCAGATCCTGCTCGCCTATCGCGGTCAGAGTGAAGTCGAGGAGGCGTTCCGGCAACTGAAGGACGATGAGCACATGGCGGTGCGCCCGCAGTTTCACTGGGCCGACCAGAAGATCTGCGTGCATACCTTCTGCTGTCTGCTGGCCCTGCTTCTGGGTCGTCTGGTCGAGTTCCAGGCGCGAGAACTGCATTACACCGCAGGCCTCTCCGGGCTCCTCGATCTGCTCGCCACCGTGCGCCTGGCCATGGTACTCAAGCCCGCCGGCAAGCGCGGCGGCCGACCCCGCTGCGAGTGGACGCTCGAACAGGCCAATCCCGAGGCGCTGCGACTGTTCCGCCATCTCGTGCCGGCTCAGCCGCCCTTTGTGTATACGTAGCCTTCCCTCGTAATCCCCGGCCCATCAGCCACTTATGCCGCAACGTCGCCCGAACGCCGGGAAACTCGCGCTAGCGGCGCCGCCGCCCGTGGGCGTTTGAGCGGCCGGAGTTGTTGGAGGTGTTGGCGTTGGGTGTGAGGCGGCTGTCTGCCAACCGGCGCACCGGCGGTCGTCACTGCGCGGGCGGCGCACAGAGCATGGGTGCGGCGAGCGAAGTGACTTCGCAAGGCACTCGCCCGTGTCGGGCACCTGCTTCGGCGCTTCAGCCGCGTGCGGGCCGCCGAGGGCTGCGTGTGGCGAGTCGCCGCGGTCGCGAGCCTCCGGCCGCCGCAAGCGCGGGGCTCGGTGAGGGTGCCTTCAGGCGGCTGCCGTGGTGTCCGAGGGGCTCAGCAGCCCGCGCGCGCTCAACACTTGACGCATCGGCGCGAAGGGAAATTCCGAGAGCACGCGCTGCAGCCGCCGCTCGCAGCGGTGCAGGTTGGTGTAGTGACGCAGGCGCGAGAGCATGCCGACCTTGATGCGCGGTTGTCCGGGGTCGATTTCCCAGGGGTGCAGGTAAAAGGGAAAGGCGCGCCCGCGGCCGTTGATCTGCTTCAGCCCCGCGCGGGTGAGCCAGTACGGAAAGATCCGGAAGTACCCGCCGCCGCAGACCGGCACCTTCACACCGAAGACGCTCGCGGGCACCATCGGGAACTCGACCAGTCGTCGGCCCGACGGCGCGTTGACCCAGCCGGGATCGGGCGAAGCGTCGGGGATCCCGTAGCGGTCATGATGGATGGGAAAGATGGAGGAGTCGTAGGCGAAGCCCAGGTCGATGAGCGCATCGAGCGCCCACAGCGAGCGCTTGACGATTGAGAAGCTTGCCGCCCGGTAGCCGACACCGGCGCGCCGATCGCATCCTCCAGCAGCCCCTTGGCCCGGGCGGTCTCTTCGCGGAACACCTGCGGGGTCTGGCCGTAGATCAGCTGATGCGAATAACCGTGGCAGGCGACCTCGTGACCGCTCTCGGCGATGCGCCGTACCAGCTGCGGATGGCGCTCGGCCACCCAGCCCAGCACGAAGAACGTACCGCACACGCTCCGTTCCCCCAGCACCGCCAGCAGCCGCTCGGTGTTGCGCTCGACCCGGGATTCACGGTCCGCCCAGCTCTCCGGCGTCACGGCGCAAGCGAGGGCCGCGACGTGGAAGTAGTCCTCCACATCGACCGTGAATGCGTTGACGGGCCGGCTGTCGCAGGCGGACGCCGCTCGCTCGAGCGAGCGGCGCCCAGCGATCTGCGCCCGAAGAAACGAAAACTCCCTCGCCGGGGCGTCTTTTGACGCTGGGCGGCGAGGGAGATCCGATTCCCTGCGGTCCTGCCGGACCGCTAATTTCTCAGTTTCTGTCTTGTGGCCTACACGTCAAGCCGCGCGCGCCGACGCGCCAGGGCCGCCAGACCGAGCGCCGCAAGAGCACCGGCAAACAGCGCGAACGTTCCCGGCTCGGGTGCCGCCGTCGGTATGGAAGCGCCGGCATACACAAACATGTCGCGGCCGTTCCCGCTGGTACCGCTGTAGCCGTTGGTGCTCAGCGGTTGATAGGTTCCGGGGTAGCCGTAACCCGGGCCGTTATCCGCGTATTCGAACGTCAGCGTGTACGTAGTGCCGATGGTCGTTGCGACCACCTGATTGATCCCGTCGTAGGCCCCTACGGCGCCATCATAGTAGCAGGTGCCGCCCGAAGGTCCGCAGGTGGAGTTAACAGAGCCGCCATAGGTGGCGCCGTAGATGTTCAGGTACGTCCAGCCGTTGGGTTCGGCTTGTTGATTAGGAGAACCGCCGACCGTATAGGTTCCGCCGCTGAAGTCCCCATTGGCGAGCAGGTTCGAGCCGCCACCGGTGGTGAGGGAAACATTGGCGAGATCGAGGAACGCCGGATCCTCGCGGAAGGCAAAGGCGAGATTCGTGCTCGTCGTGCTTGCCTGGAAGGTGACGGTCGCCGTCTGATAGGAGCTGCTGATGGCTTGTCCGGTCAACGAGTAGATGACGTTGCCGGTCGGGGGCGGATTGTTCAACTGCGCAAAAGCCGGCTGCGCGGAGAACGCAACCAGACCCAGGCAGCCGAGCGAACTGAGGAGAAGATTCTTGGTTTTCATGGAAAGGAAAGCCTCATGCTGTTTGCGGTCATGAACCGGACTTCCGGTGCGATCCAGAAGAAAGCAAAGCGCGTGCCATTTATTAAAATTCGTTTAAAATCATATAGAGAAATTATTTTTCGCACACTAATTTACAGCGATCGTAAAGTATTTCGACAGACCCGGGAGCGCACCCCTATGCGGCCCCCGCGGGTTCCGTCCAGGTCACTGGGTTTCCGTCCGGTGAATTGAGTCGATGGGGGGCGGCAACCAGAGGAGCAACCTCTCAATCCGCACAGAGCCGCGCACGGTCGGCGCCCTCGGCGCGTCATTCGGCTCAGCGCTCAAGGGCGTACGCCCGAGTTCCCGACCCGTCCCCCGGGTGGGGAAAATTGCCGGCGGGGACCTAAAACAAGAACGGCCCCCGAAGGGGCCGTTCCCGTGACACTCGAAAGTGTCCTCTTCAGCTTCGGATCAGCGCATCAGCTCTGCCGTGAGGCGCGACGACGGCGGCTGACGAACAGGGCGCAACCCAGGAGGCCTGCGCCGAACAGCACCAGGGCGCCGGGCTCCGCAGTGGCGACCACGGACCCGTCCGTGCTGTAGCTCACGCAGTTGCTGCCGGTGCAACCACCCGTGAAGGTGTCCGTCAACGTCAGCGAATAGGGGCCGGAGTTTGCACTGCCACCGGTGGTGGACAGGCTGAACGAAGTGGCGCCGTTCGAGGTGAGCAGCGTGCCGATTTCCGTCGAGCCGATCCAGGCTTCCTGCGTCACCGTGCCTGATCCGCTGACCAAGCTGCCCGTCAGCACCGACATCAGACCGTTCTCGCCAACCGGTGAGGTGAGGCCCGAGACCATGAGGGTCAGGCTCAGGTCGCCGCAGGAGGTGCCTGTCAGAGAGCACGCGGCGGAGACGTTGCCCAAGTCGATGAACGACGAGCTGTCGTGCACCGAGCCCGCAACAGACCAACCGGTCTCGGAATTCCAGTTGGGGTCGGACCCGCCCGGAATCACCGTGGAGCCGAAAAC
>JBJKSR010000354.1:0-4175 GCA_046703965.1 Gammaproteobacteria bacterium
TCGAGAGCGCGCACGACGCGCTCGGGAACGCGATCGAGGCGGCCAACGTGCCCGGATTGGACGAGTTGCTCACCCGCCGCAAGCTGAAGGACGTTAGCCGGTGGGTGGCCAGCGCTTCGGAAGACACCGATCGTCTGGCGCGGTTGGCGGCAGATCCCGAGGCGCTGCGCTCTCACGAGCGGGCATTGTTGACCGTCGCGACGCGGGCGGCGGCGCTGCGGCGCGAGCGGCTGGACCGCGAAGGCGTCCTCGACTTCGACCTCATGATCGCAGCAACGCGCGAGATGCTGCGCGATGACGCGGTCCGCAGGGCGGTGCAGCACCGTCTGCGGCTCCTGGTGCTCGACGAGTTCCAGGACGTGGACCCCGCGCAGCGCGACATTGCCTACCTGCTCGCCGGCTTCGGGAAATCCGACCCCGAGCCGACCCGCATCATTCTGGTAGGTGATCCCAAGCAGAGCATCTACGGCTTCCGGCGCGCCGACGTCACGCTCTGGAATGCCGTCGCGGCCGACTTCAATGCCGGGGCGGGCAAGGTGCTGCCGCTCGGCGAGAACTTCCGCAGCAAGGCCGCGATCCTGGGCCTGGTTGACGCAACCGTCGGCAAGAAGCTCGACGAGCCGGTGGCCGGCGATGGCGGGCGCCAGGCGTTCGAGGTGGACTATGCGCCTCTCGAGGCCAGAGCACAGGACGCCGAAGGCGACCGGGCCGTTGAATTCCTCATCGTGTCCGCCGCGGACGACGGAAAGGCTCGAACGGCGGAGGAGGTGCGGGATCTGGAGGCGGCCGGTGTGGCTCGCCGCATGGTTGAACTGCGTCGTGCAGGCACGTCATTCGGCGATATGGCCATCCTGCTCGCCGGCTGGGGGGCCGTTGACAAGTACGAAGCTGCGCTCAAGGCAGCCGGAATCCCGTCATACGTGCTCCGCTCCGAGGGCTTCTGGCAGGCCCGCGAGGTGCTCGATTGCCTGCTCGCGCTGCGCGCCATTCGCGACCCGCGAGACGACGTCGCGGTTGCCGGATTCCTCAAGAGCCCCTTCGTCGGCGTGCGTGACGACACGCTGCTCGCCCTGGCGCGTGAAGCCCGGGGCGCCGGGCTCGCGGGCGGCTTCGGACGCGTGACGCATGAGCGGGACTTGCTCGGCCGAGCGGCCGAGCTGCTGGCCACGTTCGGGGAGCTGCGCGATCGCGTGAGCGTGCACGAGCTGCTCGGCCGCCTGCTCCACGAGTCAGGATTCATCGCGGCGATCGCGCTCGACGCAAGCGATGGGCAACAGCGCGTGGCCAACGTGCGAAAGCTCGTGCGCATGGCCGCCGCCGTTTCCGATCAGTCGTTGGGCGAGTTTCTGCGGGCGGTCGCCGACCAGCGTGACCGCGAGGAGCGCGTTGCGCCCGAGCGGCTGTATCGCGAGCGCGCGGACGTCGTGACCATCACCTCGATCCACAGCGCGAAGGGGCTCGAGTGGCCGGTTGTGTTCTGGTGCGATCTGGTGCGCGATGTAACGCCCAAGGGAGACTTCTTCCTCATCGGCCGGGATACGCTGTCCATCAAGGACGAGTCGCTGCTGGGTGGCGATGGCAAGCCCAGCGATCCGAGCCACGACGCGTTGAAGGCGGTGCTGGCGCTGGAGCAGCGCGCCGAGTCGTACCGTCTATGGTACGTGGCGGCGACGCGGGCCAAGCAGCGCCTCGTGCTGAGCGGGATACCGCTCGGCGCGCAGAGGGGAACCCCGCGGTCGCCGGCGGCGATGCTGCGCGACGCGTTCCCGAACATCGGGTCGGGCGCCGAGGTGGAGTACGAGAGACATGCGGGTGCCGGGTACCACGCTGCGGCAACTTTCTGCGATGGGACTGGAGCGCCGGCGGCCCCTGTGCCGCCGAATGAACCGCAACTTCCATTGCCGCCGGAACCCGTCCGCGTACCGACCGGTGGCTTGCGGCTCTCCGCGTCGCAGTTGATGGCGTTCGAGCACGACGGCGCGAAATGGTGGGACCGGTACGTGCTCAGGTTCGATGGCGTGGGCGCTGACAGTCTTAGCCGGACCGGGGCCAACGTCATCGCGACCGGCCTCATCGTGCACGAGGTGCTTGAACGGTTCGAGGAAGAGGGCGCGGATCTGGGCGAGTTGATCGAGGAGGCCATCGCCACTTACGACGGCGACGCGCCCGAGCGTGATGAGGCGGCCGGCATCGAGTACCGCGCGCTTCTCCGCGCCAGGATCGACGCGGCGACGACATCGCCTGTGTGGAAGGCCATCGCCAGTGCGCCGTCGGCGCGCCGGGAGCTGCCGTTCACGCGGGTCCTGGTGGACGGCACCACCATCAGCGGCGCCCTCGATCTGGTGGCGCGCGATGCCGACGCGGCGCGAATACTGGACGTCAAGACGAGCGGTGCTAATCCCAGTATGCTCGCGGAGCGCTACGGAGTGCAGGCGTCGGTATATACCGATGCGGTGCGCACCATTGGCAGGGCAGCTGAGGTGTCGTTCGCGCTTCTGACCGTGCCGGGGGGGCAAACAGTCGATGTGGTCCCCGACGTGGAAGTCCGGGCGGTAGTCGAACGGCTGCGGGCATGGCGGGGCGATCTACGGTTCTGACCCACGGCGAATCCTACTAATGAGTCCAACCACTGATCTTCCATTGCGCCTTGTCCAAGCTGGCGGAGTTCGCGGCGTGCCGACGGCACGCCAGCATGTCGGTTGAACTGCATGATTCCGCAAATCCGTCCTCGATTAGATCGTGGACGCCAGGAGCGGCTGCAGTTCGTGCCGGTACCACGTGGCCGACATGTCATCTCGCATCGAACCATTGCATATCAGTTCGCCTTCGAGGACTGTGCATAACGAAGCAGGCGATCCCGCCGCGTACCGTCCGGGAGGTAGTTGATGACGGCGTCCTGCCACCACTGATCGTTCCAGTCGTCCGCTAATGGCCCCGTTGGTCTCCGATCCCATGCGGAGAGGAGCAGGTCGTAAATCAACTGTTCAAACACACCGTGAAACCCGGATGCGTATTCCGCGAGGCCCAGGAGTTGCCGGCTGCTCCGGGGCTGAACCAGCCAAGCTCGAACGCCGGCCTCAACTGTCGGAAGCAGGTCTGGCGTTAGAGGTGGCGCCGGCTCATGGAGCACTTCGTCAAGCCACTCGTCCAATGCGTTGCTGGAAAGGTCTGCCATGGAACCGTGCCGTATGTGCGATAGACGTGACTTGCGGTGCCCCTCAAGTTTCACCATCAACAGGGATGCCGCAACCGGCCCGTGAGCGGCGGCCGGCGCCGCATGGGCGGTCCTCCTGTGATATGATCCTGGAACCGAACCAGGGGGAATAGAGCTGCGATGAGCGTTGTTCTCGAAGCGGCAACGTTGATTGTCCGCGTGTCAAGCCTCGACGCCAGCTATCCCGGCGGGGCGGATGCATTCATGGTGCAGATCGGCAGCGGGAACTACAACGCGCGGTGGGCCTGCCGTGATGAGGACCTTGTCGCCGCCAGCTTCTTCAGTGCGGATGTCGCGGAGGCAGTAAGGCTGCTCTCCGATTTCGGCTTGATATTTGAGGACGAAGGCACGTGCGTCGATTTCGCCGTTGTAGACGAGCTCACGGGTCCGATCGTGCCGTGCGAGTGGATCGAGTGGCGCCGAGATCCTGGTATGTTTTCAATCGCATGGCTAGCCGGCAGTGACCCCGGAGCAATTAAGACGCCGGCCAACTGGGCTCCTGCACACCTGACGCGTACCGATGTGCGCGATGAAGACTTCATGCTGCCGCTTGGACAGGATGAAGGGACTGAATCATGGTTGGACACGACGACCGGACGCATCCACCGCGGACCGGCGGATTCCCATAGCAGCGCTCCCGGTCCGATCATGCGGGCCGTGCTCGCGGCGCTTGATCGACAAGCATGGCCGTATTCGATGCGCGGGCCCCGCGTAGCGTACGCAAGCTTCGTGGCTGGCCTTCTGCGTCACGAGTTGGAAGTCAAGGTTCAGGAAGACGCGAGCCTTGTATCCTGCCGCGGGAAATTGCCTCTCGTCGTCCCGCGCGGGGAACGAACGGCACAGAACTCGATCGTCGGTATCCTTAACGACCTCAACCGGAAGGTTGGGTACGAAGGCTTCAAACTCGATCCAGAAACCGGGGAAATTTGGGGCGGGATAGTCGTGGAGGTGTCGGATGGTC
>JBJKSR010000355.1:0-9671 GCA_046703965.1 Gammaproteobacteria bacterium
CCTTCGGGTCCTGCGGCGAGAACGCTAGCGGCGAGGTCCAACTGAAGCGGTACTTCACGTTCGCGGCCGGCTGGCCCTCGGGATTGTTCGGCCACGGCGTGACGTCCTGCACCTCGCCCGTGCTGATGGTGTAGCGGGTGGTGTCGCCGAAGTAGGAACCGGCGTAGACCACGTCCGGGTTGCCGGGCACCGGGACCACGTAGCCGCTCTCGCCGCCGGCGACGTTGTACCAGTTGTGGGTCGTGATCGGGCCGAAGCGGCTGGCGTTGGCGATGGCGATGCTGCCGCGGTCCTGCTGCGCGCCGTAGATGCGGTAGGGGAAGCGGTTGTCGGTGGCCACGTGGTAGAACTGCCCCGTGGGCTGGTTCTCCTCGCTGCTCCAGCTCTGGCCGCCGTTGACAGTCACCGTCGCGCCGCCGTCGTTGCCCTCGATGATCCGCTCGGGATCCCGCGGGTCGATCCACATCGCATGGTTGTCCACGTGCGGCGTCGCGACCTGCTTGAACGTCTTGCCCCCGTCGGTGGAAACGTTGAGCTTGAAGTTGAGCACCCAGACCTTGTCCGGGTTCTTGGGGTCGGCGTGGACGCCGAAGTAGTACCAGGGGCGCTGGCGCAGATGCTGGTCGTCGTTGATCAGCCGCCACGTATCGCCCCCGTCGTCGGAGCGGTAGAGGCCACCCTTGTGGGCATTGATCAGGGCATAGACGATGTTGCCGTTCGCGCCCGAGACGGAGACCGAAATCCGGCCCAGCGGCCCGGCCGGCAGGCCGTGACCCTGCAGGTGCGTCCAGGTCTTGCCGCCGTCGGCGGAGCGGTACAGGCCGCTGCCGGGACCGCCGTCGGTCAAGCTCCACGGCGTGCGCCGCACCTGCCACAGCGCCGCGTAGACGATGCGCGGGTTCTGCGGATCGGCGGCGAGATCGATGGCGCCCGTATCCTCGTTCTTGTACAGGACCCTCGTCCAGGTCTTCCCGCCGTCGGTGGAGCGGTAGACGCCGCGTTCCTTGTTGGGGCCGTACACGTGCCCCAGCGCCGCGACCAGGACGATGTCGGGATTCTTCGGATCGACGAGGATCCGCCCGATATGCCGCGTGTCGTCGAGGCCCATGTGCTGCCAGGTCTTGCCGGCATCGGTGGACTTGTACACGCCGTCGCCAAAGGAAATGTCACCGCGCGGCGCGCGCTCGCCGGTGCCCACGTAGATCACGTTCGGATCCGACGGCGCGACGGCGATCGCGCCGATCGAGGCGATCGGCTCCTTGTCGAAGATGGGATGCCAGGTGTTGCCGGCGTCCGTCGTCTTCCAGACGCCCCCGACCACGGCGCCGAAGTAGAACGTGTCCGGCTGCGAAGGCACGCCCGCGACCGCTTCCACGCGTCCGCCCAGGAACGGTCCGACCAGGCGCCATTGCATGCCGCTATACAGCGGCTGCGGGCCCGAAGCGGCGGAAGCGATGCCATACCCCGACACGAGCAGGGCCAGGGACGCGGAGAACAAAACGAGACTACGGCGCAGAACATTCATGCTGGAACCTCCCGGTTGGCTTGGTCGTTGCGCCGCCCTGCGGCACCGCCCAATTGTGACACGATTCTGGTGGATTCGGGTGCTGATAGGGTTCAGAGTGGGATGTCGGGTTTCCGGGCATCAGTCCGCCCTGCACTCCCTGAAACATGGCCTTCCGCCCGTTATTCGGCATCCTGCGGCCCAAGCCATGTTCACTATTGGCGTTTGTCAGGCTCGTTAGCCAGGCGGCCAATAGCGTCGAGCATGCCTTTGCTGATCGCTGCGAATATCGCCTCCGGAAACGTTTCCGGCAAGCGCTGCGCAACAGCATCAATCGCCAGGGGAACGCGGTCGATCACATCTTCGATCATGCCTGAAACCCCTTCCAAGCCCAGACGATGCGCCATGCTCACCCAGTGCCAACGATGAATGCCGTCCAATAGATAATGACGATTCTTTCCTTGTACCGCCATCGCGAGGCGGGCTTTATGAGGATCGAGCCGGTTAGGCCCCTTGCCCTGAATGGGGTAGGTAGACAGCACATCGTAAAGGGGTGTCAATCGATAGCCGCCTCCGGGCAGGAGGTGGATACTGAAATTCTTGGCGTGACCATCGGTCGCCGCCATTACCCAGAAGGTCAGTTGCGCCTTGAAAAACAGATTGCGATCCGCATCCCCAAGCTCGGAACCGCGCAATAAATCCATGATCGTCGCGATCCCCGGGCCGCCGTCGGTTTCGTATCGTTTCGATGGCGGCAACCCCGTAGCCTGACAAAAATCCTCCTGCGGCAAGCGTTGCCACCACGTTCCGTCACCCGAGAGTCTCCGATCAAACCGCTCCACAATGAGCGCTCTCTGGTCTTCGAATAAACCAATCTCGGTTCTGGCCGCAGGCAACCCCAGCTCACGAACCAACTCCATGCATAGCCATTCGATTTCGACCGAGGTGCTCATGTCGGCTTGGATGTTGCCGACCAGTCCCAGCGGCAACTTGAAAATATGGGTACTCGGCGTCGCCCCATTGGGTATGCACCACCGGCCACCGTGCCGAAGCAGAGCCGTCTTTTCCTGTGCACCTGCTATGGACAGCCTGAAAGCATCCGCATCGTCCCCTGACCAGGGACCTCCGTAGGTGACGTTCCGCAGCACTTGCGCCACACCGGCTTCATCCAGCGACTCACCCTTGATTTCATGCACATCGCCCGGCGATTCTCCGGCCGGCACGAGTTGCACGGCACCGGAGCAATCACGTCCAATGCTGGCGAGCAGGTCGAACGCCGCCGTCGAGCGTGCGCCGTAACGATCGCGCATACGCCGCAGAATCCGGTCATTGTCGGGAATCAGATTTTCGAAATAGGCTCGCACTTTCTCACCGCGAATGGGAACGGTCCGGCGCCCGGCATGGCCACGGGCAAACGGCAACGAAAGCGACAACGGACGTCCTTCCGGCAGGCGCATCCAACTCTCGTCGTAGGTCAGGCGATCGGTGGCGGCGCCACGTTCCCAGCGACCGACCAACCGGCCGTTCATCCAGATATCAAGTGCACGGACACGCCGGGCCATGACTTACCACTCCACCTTCGCCGTCGCCTCGGAGGTGGGTGCCTCGTCTTTCGACCTGAGTATCAACTCAAGACCGAGCAACAGGCACAAGCGATGAATCCGGTCGAAAGAGGCGCGACCGGCACGATTTTCGAGCTTTGACACCGCCTGAATGGAAACACCCAGCTTGGCGGCAACGTCTGCCTGCGTCAGTCCCCGCTGGAGCCGTGCGTTTCGCAACAAGGTGCCGAGCTGATCCGGCACTCGAATAACATCCATGGATTCAACCCCAAGGTTGATTACTCGAATATCAACTTAAAGGTTTAATTTAGAAAAGTCAACCCAGAGGTTGAATGCCTTTTTAGGCATCGCCAGCCAGCGATTTCTCATGGGCTTGGGGCTACCGAGGCTCATCTCCTTGCATATAGGCCTCGAACCCTCGACGGGCTTCGCCGATGAATACCAGCAGTTGCTCGTCCGGCACACGAACCACCTCGATGCCGCATCGTTCCGCTTCGGTGGTCAAAACGTCAGCAACCATTTTCTCCGGGACGAGGAGCGTTTCAGGGAATCCCCCTGCTTTGGCTTCGCCGTATGCAAGCAACCGTGAGGATTCTTGCTTTGATGGTTCGCGAGAAGTAGTGGAAACGAACTCCGTGCCAAAGATATAACAACTTGCCGCATCCATAAGCGCAAGCACGTTAAAGTCGCCATCAGCTTCCGTGCGGACCGGCCTGTCATTCAGGCTGAATACAATCCAGGCCTCATTAACCTCGAACTGCTTCGACTCCAGCATGGGGATCATCCTTTTAACGTAGCCAGTAATCTAAGGCACAAGCTGTCACGACAAGACTCCACCTAAGTAGAAGAGCCGTGGCCTGCCCCCGAGCTACTCTCTGAACCATTCTTTGGCGGCCACTCCGGGACTACCACGGGATGGGTCACCTTCTTAACCTGGACCGGTTGCGCCGCACCTTTCTTGAACGGTTTCGTGGGACAAACAATAAAGTCGGCAAACAGCGCCGGCTGTTTGCGCGGGCTGTCGCAGTCCATGTAAGAGCAAAGCAGATCGTAGGAGGCCTTGTTCGCCGGGAAGAAGACATGGTGCGTGCCCACGTGCCAGATCGCGAAAAAACCGTCGCCGCGATAGAGAATCGCACGCCCGTGAATCTCGAAGCATTTGCGGGGAGCGCTTGCCGCCGCCTGCACTGCCGGCACCCCGGCCAAAAACACCAGGAGCAGGAAGCTGTTCAGGAATTTCCGCATCACCAACGCCCCTGGAATCGCATCGCCGCCAGCCCCGGCCGTCAGGACAAATTGTTACACGATTTCGACCCGTAGGTCGAGCTTGTCATTGATCCGCGATGCTTTGCGTCAGCAATCTGTCGAGGTGGCCGGCAAAGGCCTTCCTGTCGGCCTGGCTGAAGGGTGGCGGACCGCCCGTGTCCATGCCGCTCGCTCGCATAGTATCCAGGAAGTCGCGCATGTTGAGCCGCGCCCCGATGTTGTCCCTGGTATGGAGTTCGCCGCGGGGGCTGAGCGCATGGCCGCCCTTCGCTATGACCTCCGCCGCCAGCGGGATGTCGCTCGTGACGACCAGGTCGCCGGCGCCCACCCGTTTGACGATTTCGTTGTCCGCGACGTCGAACCCGGGAGCCACTTGCAGCAGATTGATCAGGCGCGACGGCGGCACCCGCACCGGCTGGTTCGCGACCAGGGTCAAGGGAATCCCCGTACGCTCGGCCGCCCGGAACAGGATCTCCTTGATCACTACCGGACAGGCATCGGCATCGACCCAGATATTCACGGCCCGGCCGTCTCCAGCGCCAACGGTATCGCCTGCCGGGCGAAGGTCGCGATATCGATATTCGTCCCGCAAACGATCACGCCGACGCGCTTACCTGCCAGCCGCTCGCGCAGCGGCCCGCAGAGCGCAGCCGTTGCCGAAGCGCCCGCCGGTTCCACCGCCAGCTTCATCTCCGCGAACAACAGGCCCATCGCGCGCTGCATGGCCTCGTCGGAAATCGTGACCAGATCGTCGACAAACCGGTGGCACAGCTCGAAGCTGTATGGCAGCGCGTAGGGGGCGGCCAGGCTGTCCGCGATCGTGTTCACCTTCTCGGCGGACTGCGGCGATCCGGCGGCGAAGCTGCGCTTCATGGTGTCGGCACCTTCCGGCTCCACGCCGAAGACCTCGCAGTGCGGCTGCATCTGCTTCACCGCCGTGGAGATGCCTGCACACAGACCGCCACCGCCGATCGGAACGATCACCGCATCCAGGTCCGGCAAGTGGTTGCACAGTTCGAAGCCGACGGTGGCCGTCCCCAGCGCCGTAAGTTCGCCCTCGAACGGATGGATGAATGTCCGCTGCTCGTCCTTCTCGATCTGCTTTACCGTCTCGAACGCACGATGCACGTCGTCCACCAGCACGACCTCGGCACCATAGCCGCGGCAAAGGCTCACGCGGGCCGGGTTGGCCGTCTTCGGCATGACGACCTTGGCGGTGGTGCCGAGCATCTGCGCCGCCAACGCGACCGCGACCGCGTGGTTGACGGCGCTCACCGCGGTGACGCCGCGCCGGCGCGCCGCCACGGACAGCGGCAGCATCTTGAGGAATGGGCCACGCGGCTTGAACGTGCCGCCGTATTGAAACAACTCCAACTTCAGGAACACGCGGGTGCCGGCGGCGACCGCAGCCTCGATACCGCGCCCGCGCCACTCCCATACCGGCGTCTCCCTGACGCGCTCGCCGAGCCGCTCGCGCGCTGCGCGAATCTCATCTACCGTGGGCACCTTGACCATCGAGGCTCTCCAGGCTTGTGGCTACATCATAGGCCGCAGGGCTCGGCCGGCACCACCCCCGATCGCTGAAAGACACAACGACTTCCCTGCATCCCTGGGTCCAGCCTTGCTGCCTTCCTATTTTTTTTCGACAGGTTTCGCTGGTCCGACCCCGATCAGCCCGGCTCATAAAGAGCGTGGTAACATGCGACAATCAACTTGCTACCCTTCGTCATCCATCGCGGGAACGCCCCGAGAGCATGGACCAGTCAGCCCTGCAATTGTCGCTGCATACGGCGCTGTCGTAACCGGCACTGAGGGAGGCTTCCGGCGGCGAGCCATGGTTCACGGTGCAACTATAATGGAACGCTCATACTGGTCTGCTGGCACGCCCGTCAACATGAAAGCTGACACATGCGCCTAAAAGTACTTGATTCCGCATCGGAGCCAGCAGCTCCGGACCGGGACAACGAGGATCTCTCGATAATCGGCGACAATTTGGCTGTCATTCTGGATGGCTCCACAGGCTTGGGCCCGCAGGTGACGCCTGGCCCGGAATCCGACGCCGTATGGTTCGTGAATCTCGTCGGCGAACATCTGCTCCGCACGTGGAACCAGGTTCCTGATTTCCCCCAAGCGCTGAAGTCCTCGGTGGAAACGGTCGCAACAAAATTCGGTGCGCTTCATTCTCAGGACAAGGTGGATACTTATGCGCGTCCGTCCGCGGCCCTGGTCGCCGTGGCGATAGAGGATTCCGAGGTTAACGTCTATCGAATGGGCGACTGTAGCGCAGTCCGCCTCACTCAAGGCACAGCCCCCATCTTCCAAGAGAGCCGCCTGGAAGCTCTGGACAGACGGGCGATCGATGTTCTACTACATCACTTGCAGTCCGGTCTTTCCTACAGCGACGCCCGAAAAGCCACCATGCCAATGCTTATCAAGCACCGGGCGATGATGAATACCCCCGATGGATATGAACTACTTACCGTGGATCCGAGCTGCGTCGATCTAATGGAAAAAAAGACAATTTCGCCTGTGTCTGGAGAACGGCTTCTCCTCTCAAGCGACGGGTTCAGTACGATTTTTGAAAACTATGGTCGCAGCGATTTCCTTAAGGAGATTGCGCTGGGCCGGCAGCATTTAAAGCAAACCATCACCGAAATTCGCCGCATGGAAAATAACGACAAGGCGATGTCGCGATTTCCCCGTCTGAAACCTCATGACGATGCGAGCGCCATTCTATTGGAGTTAATCCAGGATAGCGGCAGAACAACGGGTTAGCAACTGCGGTTCACGCAAAGATCGCCGGAACGAATATCGCCACTACAAACAAAAGAACGGCTATGGCCAACGAGAGCGTCAACCGGCGCCACTTATGCCTGTCGTAGAAAAGCAGCGTGAACCCGGATACCGCGGATAAAAGCGAAGACGCAAGCACAAGTATCACCTGAATTGCTTCCGCGGGCGTCCGTCCCTTCGCTAAAGAAAAGCTCCCGATAACAAAGGAAACGACCACAACAAAGAAGCTGAGAATTTCGAGATTTGATCTTCTTGCTTCTTGCGCTACCGTTTGGATCTCACCCTTGGCCTCGGTTAAAACGCGCTCAGCCGTCTTGTTTGTCTGGATAGACATCCTGATCTGTAGATATTCTGTAATGCGGATAGGATAGTCTTTCGACTGACTATCTTCCAAGGCTATTGCGAACGCAACCGATTCCTCTGCTTCGTTCTGGCGTCCGAGAAGACTTTCCAACCGGGCCTTTGTACCATAGTATTTCGCGTAGCTCGGCTCTAACCGGATCGCCTTGTTAACTGCCTCCAGCCCCTCCACCAACATCCTATTTCTCTGCTTCTTCTCGAAATACGAAGAGTCAGCTAATGACGCGAGGCCGCCCGCCAGATTGTTGAGCGCCCCGGGATTTTCCGGCTCGAGTGAGACGGCCTTTCGAGCCAAAGAAACCGCCTTCTCGAGGTCGGCATGCGCTCCGGTTTCCTTCAGAACAATCGCGTAAAAATGCAGAATCAGAAATTGATCGCCGAAGAAGTCTTTATAGTCGTTATATAGCTGGATGCACTCACGAATATTTTTATGTCGCCGATGGTACACAAAGAGCACCAGATACGCATGGTAGCGCTCCTCCTTCGGCTGACCTTCATCCTGGAGCTTGTCGATGTATCTCTTAAGAGCACTGTCATCCGCGTTTTTCGCTTCCTCAGTGATCTTTAACTCAACGGACCTGTCATTTGACTCGCCACTCATTTGTTGTCTCTCTTAAGTATTTGCGCGCTCAGAAGCATGCCATCCAAACGCTGATAGGGTTTTTGCCGTATAGGTGAATTAGCAATTGATGCAAATCCTAGCACTTTATATTCCATCTTGCCCCAAATCGGCGCAAACGCGCATTCGAGCGTCGCATCACCCCGATCGTGCCAGCCGTTTTGTTTCAGAATCGATCGCGTCCCACCGGAGACCGTCGCCGTCGGGCAAGATGCCCTTGACTTGTCCCTAACACAGCGGACGTTTCGAGGTCAGCTCCTGCGTTTTGCTATTTGACCGAAGGGTTTATGAGCAAAAAGCAAGACCTGAACTCAAACCTCACACCGTGCCGCGGAGGGCGGCGTCGAGGTCCGACCAGAGGTCGTCCGGGTTCTCGATGCCGACGCTCAGGCGCAGGAGCGAGGGCGGGAGGTGCTCCTGGCCCGCGTGCGCGGCGCGGCGTTCCATGGTCGATTCGACGGAACCCAGGCTGGTGGCGTGGCGGATGAGGCGGACGCGTTCGCACACGGCGTCGGCGGCCCCGGCGTCGCCGGCGACGTCGAAGGAGATGATGGTCCCGAATCCCTTCAGCACACGCTTCGCGACGGCATGGGTCGGGTGCGAGGGCAGGCCCGGATAGCGCACGCGGCTGACCCGCGGATGGGCCTCCAGCCGTTCCGCCAGGAACATCGCGGTCCGCTGGGCCCGCTCCAGCCGGACGGCCAGCGTCCGGGCGCCGCGCACGGCCAGGAACGCCTCCAACGCGCCCGGCGTCGCGCCGGCCAGCTGGCGGGAGCGCCACAGCGCCTGCCACATGGCCACGTCCCGGGTCGTGGCGACGCCGGCGAGCAGGTCGGAATGCCCGCCGATGAACTTGGTGGCCGATTGCAGGGACACGGTCGCGCCCAGGTCCAGCGGCTGCTGGTTCAGGGGCGTGGCGAAGGTATTGTCCACGGCCACGATCGTCCCCGCCTTGCGCGGCGAGCTGCAGATAGCTTCGAGGTCGGCGACCGCAAGGAGCGGGTTCGAAGGCGATTCCAGCCAGACTAGATCCGCCTCGCCACAGGTCCGAACCCAGCCTGCCGTATCCTCCAGGCCCAGGCGCCGCACCGTCCAATGTCCCTTTGCGGCCCCCGTATCCGCCAGGGCGGCGACCCCCTGATAGCAATCCTCCGGTAGCGCAACAACCGCCCCGGGAGAAAGACGGTCGAACACCGCCGCGACGGCAGCCATGCCCGAGGCAAACGCCACGGCCTGCCCGGATTCCAGCCCGCCGACGAGCGCCTCGAGCGCCTCCCAGGTCGGCGTCCCGTCATTGCGCGAATACGAGCGGCCGGCACCCAGCGTGAAGTTCGACGCCGGAACCAACGGCACGTTGAGCGGGGCACCCGGCGCGGTCTCGCGGCCGGCGGCAACGACCCACGAGTCCGGATTCATGTCTGTCTTGTGTTTATCCATGAAAGGCGACACCTGATCGAAAAATGGGGCCTGTACCTATTATTTCTCACATAACTACGGCTCAGCATCTACCGCGACTTCGTAGGTATCCAAATGCAGCTGTGCGAGTCCCGTCGCTGAAACGCCCTCA
>JBJKSR010000356.1:0-4649 GCA_046703965.1 Gammaproteobacteria bacterium
CCCTCGCACTGCGCGTTGATGGCACCGGCCGCCGAACGTCTCGCCGCGGCCCTGGCCGACGTGGAGGTGCGTGCCCCGCGGATTCCGGTTGTCAACAACGCCGACGTCGCGGCGCCCGACGATCCCGCTGCCATCCGGGATGCGCTGGTGCGGCAGTTGACCCAGCCCGTGCGGTGGGTCGAGGTGGTGGGCGCGCTGAAGAGCGAATACGGTGCCGGCCAACTCGTCGAATTCGGCCCCGGCCGCGTGCTCGCCGGGCTCATGCGGCGCATCGACCGTGAACTCAAGGCATGGCCCGTCTACGACGCGGCCGGCCTGGAAGCCGCGCTCGCGGCCGTCGGCTCGTAACCCGTTTCGAGGAGAACCTGCGGATGCTGGAAGGAAAGAAAGTATTGGTGACCGGCGCCTCGCGCGGCATCGGGCGGGCCATCGCCCTGAGCCTGGCCGAGGCGGGGGGCGACGTGACGGGCACCGCCACCAGCGAGGCCGGGGCGCGGGCGATAGAGGCCGCCTTCGACGAGGCCGGCTTCAAGGGCTCGGGCCGGGTGGTCGACGTCGCCAATGCCGATTCGGTGGCGGCGCTGGTCGAGCTGCTCGGCGACGACATGCCCGACGTGCTCGTGAACAACGCCGGCGTTACCCGCGACAACCTGCTCCTGCGCATGAAACCCGAAGAATGGTCGACGGTGATCGAAACCAATCTGAGCGGCGTTTTCCGTCTCACGCGGGCGGCCTTGCGTCCGATGATCAAGCGCCGCTGGGGACGCATCGTCAATATCGGCTCGGTGGTCGCGGCCAGTGGCAATCCCGGGCAGGCGAATTACTGCGCGGCCAAGGCGGGGCTCGAAGGCTTCACGCGGGCGTTGGCGAAGGAAGTGGCGGCGCGCGGCATTACCGCGAACGTTGTCGCGCCCGGTTTCATCGAGACCGACATGACCCGCTCGCTGCCCGAGTCGCAGCGCGAGGCGCTGGCCGGGCAGATCCCGGTCGGCCGCCTGGGCGCACCCGCCGACGTCGCCGAGGCGGTGCGCTACCTCGTCTCGGACGGCGCTGCTTACGTTACCGGCCAGACGCTGCACGTCAACGGCGGCATGTACTGCGGCTGAGGGCCGGACGGGCGGTCGATCCGGCCGGGGTAGCCGCCGGTCGCGGCAGGGACCCGCGATCCCGCGAAACCCCTTCCGGTGCGGGTTCCGGGCCGCGGAGGGCGCGGCCGGAAGCTGCCGGAAAGCGGGCTTTTTGCAGGTGGTTCTGGCGGGGAACGTGGCTTTTCACTACAATACGCACTCCGGCCGCAAGGTAGCGGCCGGTCGACATTCAGCACATGAGGAATCAGCACCAATGAGCAACATTGAAGAACGCGTCAAGAAGATCGTCGTCGAACAGCTTGGGGTGAAGGAAGAAGACGTTAAGCCCGAGGCTTCCTTCGTCGACGACCTTGGCGCCGACTCCCTCGACACCGTCGAACTGGTCATGGCCCTCGAAGAAGAGTTCGAGTGCGAAATTCCGGATGAGGAAGCGGAAAAGATTTCCACCGTCCAGCAGGCGATCGACTACGTCAAGTCCCACGCATCGTCCGAGTAAACCGCAATCCGTTCGCTGACAAGGTAGCCCTGGCATGAAACCAGCGCGACGCGTCGTCGTAACCGGCCTGGGGGCGATTACGCCCGTGGGGAACTCCGTGGACGAGGCCTGGGGCAACGTCCTCGCGGGCAGGAGCGGCATCGGGCCCATTACCCACATGGACGTCTCCGGCTTTACCACCCGTTTCGGCGGGCTGGTCAAGGACTTCGACTCCGACCGCTACCTCGGTCCGAAGGACGCCCGCAAGATGGATCCGTTCATGCAGTACGGGTTCGCCGCGGGCCTCGACGCATTCGCCGATTCGGGGCTCGAGGTGACGGAGGCGATGGCCGACCGCTACGGTGCGCTGGTGGGGGCCGGGATCGGGGGCCTCGGCGTCATCGAGGCGGGCTACGACGTCTACCTGAAGACGGGCAGCTCGCGCCGCATGTCGCCGTTCGTGGTGCCGGGCTGCATTATCAACATGGTCTCCGGCCACCTGTCGATCCGCCTCGGACTCAAGGGCCCGAACCTGGCGGTGGTCACCGCCTGCACCACCTCGACCCATGCGCTGGGCCTGGCGGCGCGGCTGATTGCCTGGGACGAGGCCGATGCGATGCTGGCGGGCGGGGCGGAAAAATCGAGCACGCCGACGGGGCTGGGCGGATTCTGCTCGGCGCGGGCGCTGTCGCAGCGCAACGACGATCCCGAACATGCGAGCCGCCCCTGGGACCGCGAGCGGGACGGGTTCGTGCTGGCCGACGGCGCCACCGTGTTCATGCTCGAGGAGTACGAGCATGCCCGCAAGCGCGGGGCCAAGATCTATGCCGAGCTGATCGGGTTTGGCATGAGCGGCGACGCGCATCACATGACGGCGCCGCCCGAGGACGGCGACGGTGCGCGGCGCGCGATGGCCCACGCGCTCGACGATGCCGGGCTGAATCCGTCGGATATCGGCTACATCAACGCCCATGCCACCTCGACCAAGCTGGGCGACCTGGCCGAGACCATAGCGATCAAGAAGCTGTTTGGCGACCATGCTCCGAACGTTCCCTGTTCCTCGACCAAGTCCATGACCGGGCACCTGCTGGGCGCGGCCGGCGCGATCGAAGCCCTGTTCTCGGTGCTCGCGCTGCGCGACCAGGTCCTGCCGCCGACCATCAACCTCGAGAACCCGGACGAGGGATGCGACCTCGACTACGTGCCCAATACCGCCCGCGAGGTCAAGGACCTGCGTTACACCATGTCCAACTCGTTCGGCTTCGGCGGCACCAACGGCACGCTGGTCTTTGCGCACGCGCCCTGATCGTGCGTACGGGTGCGCGTGCCGTCCTCTGCTGAATCTCCGAAAAAGCCCGTTCTACGCCGCTGGCTGACGTTGTGCGCCGCGCTTGTCGCGGTGGCCGTCCTCGCCGCCGCCGGCTACACGACGTGGCGCTTGGTCGTCGCCCCCCTGCCGGCGTCCCCCGGAACGATCTTCACGGTCGAGCGCGGCGAGAGCGTGAACGGTCTGGCGCACCGGTTGGCGGAGCGGGGCGTCCTGACCCACGCCTGGGACCTCGAACTGCTGGCCCGGGTGCTCGGCGAGACCGGGCACGTGCGCGCCGGGGAATACCGGATCGATGCCTCGACGAGCGTGGCGGGGCTGCTGCACAAGCTGGTGAACGGGCAGGTGCTCATGCATTCGTTCACCATCGTGCCCGGCGATACCTTCCGCGAGATTCGCATGAAACTCGAGGCCGACGGCGCATTCGATGACGACATCAAGGGACTCGGCCCGAAGCAGATCGCTGCACGGATCGGCCATCCCGGCGTGTCGCCGGAAGGGCGCCTGCTTCCCAATACCTACGATTTCCCCCGCGGTACGCCGGATTCGGCCGTGATCGCGCGCGCCTGGAGCGCCATGCACGACGAGCTGCAATCGTTGTGGGCGCGGCGGAAGGTGGGCCTGCCGTACCGGAATCCGATCCAGGCCCTGATCCTGGCCTCGATCGTCGAGAAGGAAACCGCGCTGGAGGAGGAGCGCCCGCGCATCGCCGGCGTGTTCGTGCGCCGCCTGCGACGGGGAATGTACCTGGATGCCGACCCCACCGTCATCTACGGCCTGGGGCCGGATTTCGACGGCGACATCACGCGCGCGGACCTGCACCAGGCCACGCCCTACAACACCTACGTCCACCGCGGCCTGCCGCCCACCCCGATCTGCATGCCGAGCGTCGCCTCGATCAAGGCGGCGCTGCACCCGGCCGCGGGCAAGGCGTTGTATTTCGTGGCCCGCGGCGACGGCACTCACGTGTTTTCGGATACGCTGGCCGAGCAGCAGAAGATGATTCGCAAATACCAGTTGCACAAGAAGGGGTCGGGGTCGCCATGACGGCACGCGGCAAGTTCATCACGCTCGAAGGCATCGAGGGAGTCGGCAAGTCCACCCAGGCGAAGCGGCTGGCCGAGGCGTTGAAGGCCCGTGGACACGACGTGGTGTGCACCCGCGAACCGGGCGGGGCGCCGTTGGCCGAGGCCGTGCGCAAGTTGCTCAAACACTCGCCGCGCGAGGCCGTGACCCCGGTTGCGGAGCTGCTGCTGATCTTCGCGGCACGCGCCGCCCATGCCGACGCCTTGCTGCGACCGGCGCTGGCGGCGGGCAAATGGGTGGTGTGCGACCGCTTCGTCGACGCCAGCCTGGCCTATCAGGGCGCCGGGCGCGGGCTCGGTCGCGAGCGCGTCGACGAGCTGGCCGCCTGGGTCGTGCCCGACCTCGTGCCCGATCTCACCATGGTGCTGGACCTCCCGCGCGAGGAAGCCTTCGAACGCCTCGACGGACGCGGCGCGCGCGACCGCTTCGAGCGCGAGGACGGCGCCTTCTTCGAACGCGTGAGGAACGCCTACCTCGCACTGGCCCGGGACGAACCGGGGCGGGTGTGCGTCGTCGATGCCACGGGCGGGGTCGAGGCGGTGGCCGCGCGCTGCCTGGCGCTCGTGGAAAGCCGGCTCGAAGGCGCAGCGTCGTGATCGACGATCTGCCCTGGCTGGAGACGCCCTGGCGCCGGGCGGCCGAGGCGCTTGCCGCGCAGCGCCTGCCGCAGGGC
>JBJKSR010000357.1:0-2756 GCA_046703965.1 Gammaproteobacteria bacterium
GCTGTAGAGCACGCCCCGCCGGAGGCGCGAACACAGGCCGCACTGCGTCTTGCCCTCGGGCACCTTCTCGCGCACCACGCTGTAGGTGTCCTGTTCCAGAATCCGGTACGGCACCCCCCGCTCCGCCAGGTAGCGCGGCAGCACATGCCCGGGAAAGCCGGGCTGCTTCTGGTCCAGGTTGACGGCTTCCAGCTCGAAGCGGACCGGGGCGCGGCGCTGCAACAGCAACAGCATGTCGAGCAACGTGTACGAATCCTTGCCGCCCGACAGGCATACCATGACGCGATCGCCGTCGCCGATCATGCCGAAGTCCTCGATCGCCCGTCCGCAGGCGCGAAGCAGGCGCCTGGTCAGCTGGCGGCCGGCGACGGAATCGGGTCTCATGGCGAAATGAAGCGGTAGCCGAAGACCAGCGCGGCGCTTTGCCGGGCGCCGCCTTCGAGATGAACGCCAAACGTGCCATCCGTTGTCACGGTGAAGTCGAAATCGAGATACGGATTGGTGGTGCGGGCGAAGTGCAGGGATTGATTTTCCGCAGAGGGAGACTCCTCCGTCCCCGAGGCGTCACGGTAAACGGCACCTCCGGCGACGCTGAACCAGCCGCTGCTGTAACGCGGCCCTGCGGCCAGCGAATACGACCACCAGCGGGCGTCATAGGTGCCCGTGCTGTTGGAGTTGCTCAACCGGTGATAGGCGGCGGCACCGGTGAAATCCAGCCCGAAATGGCGGACGAGTCGCCACTGGTACCGCGCGGTGATCCGGGCGTACGCGCCGCTGGGCGAGAAATTCCGGGCCGCGGGGTTGCCGTCGTAAGAGATATCGAGATAGCCGATTCCCATGGCGAGCGAGAAATCGCGGCCGAAGTACTGACGGAGGGAGAGACCCGCCTCGTTCACCCGACCCGTATAGGTGGCCGGTCCGATATCGAAGTCGGTCTGGTAGCGTTCGAAGCGGATGCCCGCGCCCAGGCTGCTGATGTCGTTCGCGGCCCACGCGGCAGCCGGAACGAACAAGGCCGCGAGCGCCGCGCCCACCCACAGGACGTCCGTGGGTTTCATGCCTCCCCCTGTCGGTAGATCTCGGCAAGGGCCTTGCTGACACACGGGTGTACGAACTCGTCCACGTCGCCTCCCAGCCGTGCGATCTCGCGCACCAGCGTAGAGGAGATGAAGGTGGTGCTCTCCCCCGGTGTCAGGAAGATGGTCTCGATCCGCGGTTCCAGGCGGCGGTTCATGATCGCGAGCTGGAATTCGAACTCGAAATCGGACACGGCCCGCAGACCGCGAAGGATCGCTCCGGCCCCGCGCTCGCGCGCGTAATGGATCGTCAGGCCGGAAAAGCCCTCCACCTCGACGCGGGATTCGTCGGCGAAAACGGTGCGGGCGAGTTCCACCCGGCGGGTGTCCGGGAACAGCGGCTTCTTCGTGGAATCGGCGGCAACCGCCACGATCACGCGGTCGAACAGCCCCACGGCGCGGCGCACCAGGTCCTCGTGACCGTTGGTGATCGGATCGAAGGTGCCGGGATAAAGCGCTAGCACAGCCCTGCCTGTTCGTGAGCCTCCAGCGAATGATACCGGTCGAGCCCCGTCGCAGTCCACAAAAAACGGGGGTGACCGAAGTCACCCCCATGATCGGACATATATATGTCAGGAAAGTCAGACGGTACGGCGTCTCCGGAGCCAGAGGCCGGCTGCGGCGAGGCCCAGCAGGCCGACGAGGCCCAGCCAGCCGAAGCCGCCGATGCCGCCGCCGCCGCCGCTGCTGCCGCCGCCGCCACCGCCGCCCTGGTTGCCGGTGCCCGTGATGGCGCCCGTGACAAGCAGGGAATTGGTATCGGCGTAGTTGCTGTCCTGCGGCTCGAGGGCCGTACTGGAGAAGGTCATCGAGTAATAGTTCTGGCTGAAGTCGGACGCTATCTTGACGACCATCGTCACGTCCTTCTCGTCGCCCTGGGCCATGTCGCCCAGAGCGCAAGTCACCGCACCGGACGCCGCCGAGCAGGTCCCGCCGGCGTTCGCGACGTAGGTCATGCCGGTGGGCATGCCGAAGGACATGCTGACTCCCGTCGCGGCGCCGTCGCCCGAGACCGTCATGTTGGAGACGGCGATGTCGAAGACCAGGTACTGGCCGGCCTGGACCGGGTTCGGAGCGGCCGTCACCCTGGTCTTCAAGGCGACCGGCTGCGGATCCCAGGTGATGTGCATCGCCTCGTCATTGGCACCGTACGGCGTGTTGTTGGCTATACGGAAGTAGGCCTTGGTGTCGGTGAACTGCAGATCGGTTGCGCCGTCGAAGGTCACCGTGACATTCGCCGTACCACCGGCAGCGATGGTCCCCGTGATCGGTGCGGCCGTAGCCCACGGAATAGGCGGCGGATTGCCGCACGGCGAGAATCCGGGCAGTATCTCGGCATTGGTGATGCCGGTGAAGGTGTTGCCCGAATCCATGCCGCCGATTTCGTAGAAGCCACAGGCCCCGCCGCTGCGGTAGGTGGTGACCGGGTTGTTCGGCAGCGCCGACCAGGTATTGCTATTGGCGTCGTACATCGCGCCCTGGTTGGTCAGGCTGGCGAAGCCGTTCGTGACACCGTCCTGGATCAGCAGTCGACCGGTGGCCGTGCTGCTGAACGCCATCGCCCAGTTGTCGTACGGGATCGGAGCGATCGGCGACCAGCTGTCCGTGCCCGGATCGTACATGTAGGCGTTGGCCGTATCCGAACTGCCGCCACCGAGAATGCCACCTGCAGAGTAGATC
>JBJKSR010000358.1:0-3582 GCA_046703965.1 Gammaproteobacteria bacterium
GAGCGGGGACGCCGCGTCCGTCGGCACCCCTTACGGCATACACTGGTAGGGCGTAATTCCCGACGCGCAGAGGTCGAAATGTCGATGCGTTACCTGACCGCCGTCGCCGCCTTCGCCTGCTGTCTCCTGGCAGGCGTGGCCGCCCGTGCGGGCATTCCGCTGGGCGCCACGGCGGAGACCAGCGTACCGGCCGGGCTCAGCGCACCCGGGCCCGTACCCGCCACGTCGGCCGCCACCTCCGCCGCCGTCACCGACTACAGCCTGCCGCGACTCGGCATCGCGGGCGGTGTCGCGTTGCCGCTATGGAAAGCGCACTTCATGGGCAACCAGATATTCCACCTGATCCAGGGCGAGGATGGCGTGCTCAACGATCCTCTCGTGGAAAGCTACGTGGATTACCTGGGGCATCGACTGGCTTCGGTGGCGCAGGGACCGGACGAGCCCTACCACTACTTCGTCGTGATGGATCCCGACATCAATGCCTTCGCCTTACCGGGCGCCTTCGTCGGCGTCAACTACGGCCTCATACTCGCCACGCGCCAGGAAGACGAGCTGGCGGGCGTGATGGCGCACGAAACCGCGCACGTCGCCCAACGCCACATCGCCCGTCAGATGGCGGCCGCCAGCTACAACGACCTCGTCAATATCGCCATCCTGCTCGGCGGCGTGGCCGCGGCGGTCGCCAACCCGGGCATCGCCGTAGGCGCGATCATGGGGGCGCAGGGCGGGATCGTTCAACGCGAACTCAACTACACGCGGGCCGATGAAATGGAGGCGGACCGGGTGGGCATCCTGATCCTCGCGCGGGCGCGCTTCAACCCCCAGGGGTTGGTCGATTTCTTCGAGTACATGCAGCGTCAATCGTGGCTGCAGGGCCAGTTGCCAGAATTTCTGAGCACGCACCCGGTCGACATCACGCGCATAGCGGAAGCGGAAATTCGCGCCAAGAACCTGCATCCCGTTCCCCGTCCGGAAGACCCCAACTACGCGCTCATGAAGGCCCGGATTCGCGCCATCACCTCCAGCGATCCCGCGAGCACGCTGCGCTGGTTCCAGGCGCAGGCCGGCAGCGAATCCAAGCCCTGGTACCGCAAGGCCGACGTATACGGGATGGTGCTGTGCCTGAACCGCCTGGATTCGGGCAAACGCGCCCTGAAACTGATCAGGCCGCTCGCTTCGGCGCATCCCAACAACATTGCGTTGCAACTCGCGCTCGCAGAATCGCTGATCGCCGCCGGCCAGAACCGGGCAGGGCTCGATGCCCTTGCCCAGGACCATACGCTCTACCCCGACAGCCGGGCGGTGCTGAACGACTACGCTCGTGCCCTCCTCAACGCGGGCCAGGCCACGAAGACGATCGGGATCCTAAAACCCCTGATGGACAACGAGGAATCCGTCTTCGACCCGGGCCTGTTCCAGCTCCTGGCCAGCGCCGCCCACGCCACCGGGAACCAGACCCTGGCGCTGCGCGCCGTAGCCAGTGCCGACAACCTGAAGGGCGAATACCGCAGCGCCATCATCCAGCTCCGGCTGGCGCTCCGCGATCATGGCCTCACACCGGTTGAGAGGGCCAAGATCGAGCGTCAGCGAAAGGCCATCGAAGAGGAACTGAAGAAAGCCCGGAAGATGGGATTGGCGCCCCAGGGCGACGGGTCCTGAACCCGTTAACCTATACGCGAGCGAAGCGGACAGAGAGCCATGAGCGCCTGGATCGAACTGCTGATCGGAATCGCCGTGGGAGTCGCGGCAGTGAGCGTGCCCTGGTTCCTGCTCGCCCGCACCCGCTACCGCGCCGGGCAGCATCGTGCCGAGCAGGCGGCGGCGCAGGTCCGGACGGACCTGGAGGTCACGCGTTCGGACAATGCCCAGCTCCGCGAACGGCTCGCCCGAAACGAAGAGGTCCTCGAAGCCAAGCGCACCGAGATCGCCCAGCTCGGCGCCGCGCAGGCCGAGCTGCGTGAACGCCTGCAACAGCAGCAACGGCAAGCGGAAGAGAAACTCAAGCTGGTCGAGCAGGCGCGGGAGAACCTGTCGGACGCGTTCAAAGCATTGTCCTCAGAAGCGCTCAAGTCCAACAACGAGGAATTCCTGAAACTCGCGAAGACCTCCCTGGAGCATTTCCAGAAAAGCGCACAGAGCGACCTCGGCAACCGCCAGAAGGCGATCGAGCAACTCACGCAACCGATCCGCGAACGCCTGGAAAAGTTCGACACCAAGCTGAACGACCTGGAGAAGAGCCGCGTCGGTGCCTACCGCGAATTGAGCGAGCAGGTGCGCTCACTGGTCAACGACCACATCCCGCACTTGCGCGACCAGACCTCGCAGCTCGTGAAGGCGCTGCGCCAGCCCGCCACCCGCGGGCGCTGGGGCGAAGTGCAGCTCCGGCGCGTGGTCGAGATGGCGGGCATGACCGAGCACTGCGATTTCGAGGAGCAGGTGTCGACGACCACCGAGGACGGCCGCCTGCGCCCCGACCTCATCGTGCACCTGCCCGGGGGCCGTAACATCGTCGTTGATGCGAAGGCGCCGGTCGAAGCCTACCTCGAAGCCATCGAGACCGGCGACGAGGCCAAGCGCAAGCAGCATCTCGCAACCCACGCCCGCCAAGTCCGCGACCACATCGGCAAGCTCGGCAGCAAGCGCTATTTCGAGCAGTTCGACCCCACCCCGGAATTCGCGGTCCTGTTCGTGCCCGGCGAAGCGTTCTTCTCGGCCGCGCTCGCGCAGGACCCGGGCCTGATCGAGCACGGCACCGACCAGCGCGTGATCATGGCCAGCCCCACCACGCTGATCGCCCTCCTCAAGGCCGTCTCCTACGGCTGGCGCCAGGAAGCGCTCGCGCGCAACGCGCAGGAAATCGCCCAGCTCGGCAAGGAACTCTACGACCGCATCGGCAACCTCGCCTCGCACTGGAGCACCGTCGGGCAGCGCCTCAACCAGGCGGTGGAGGCCTACGACAAATCAGTCGGTACCTTCGAATCGCGCGTGCTCGTCTCCGCCCGCCGCTTCCGGGAGCTGCGCATCGGCAGCAGCGACGACGAGGTGGAAGTCAAGCGCATCGGACGCACCACGCGCACCATCACCGCGCCGGAAAAGGACGAGAACGAATAGTAGGTTGGGCTACGGCGTGAGCGAGCCGCGCGTATAGACGAAGAACACGAGGATGCCGAGGGTCACCACCCACACCACGACATAAACGACCATGGCCCGCCGCGCCTTCTCCTTTTCCAGCCAGGTGCGCGGGCGGACGCCCTTGAACAGGAACACGATCTTGCTGGCCAGGTTGACGCACACGATGTTGATGGCGAGCAGCAGCCCGGCGTTGATCGCGCGGCCGAAGTCGTGGAAGCCGACCATGAGGCCCATGGTCGCCGCGGGCGGCAGCAGCGCCACCGCGACCATCACGCCCACCAGAATGCTCGACAGTCCGGTGGTCAGCGAGAGCGCCGCGGCGGCCCCGGCGGCAAGCGCAAGCGCCACCGCATCGAGGCTGATCTGGGTGCGGAGCACGATTTCCGCGCCCATCGGCTCCGACGGCCAGAGCATCGCCAGTCCCGCGGCCAGCGCCACGGTGAGGACCAC
>JBJKSR010000359.1:0-3662 GCA_046703965.1 Gammaproteobacteria bacterium
CCGCGGGGCCGTCCTCTACGAGGTGCGCCACGCTCTCGGTGTGGGTGCCGTTGCCGTGGGGCGTCACGGTGAGCACCGAGGCGTTGCAACTCGCCCCGCCCGCAACGCGCCCGTTGAAAGCGCCCACGCTGAGCGGCCCTGCTTGAGCGGGCGGCGCGCCGAAAGCCCGCGGGCCTCGGCCGTCGAAGGACAGGGGGAGCGCGATGTCGCTCGCCACCGGCGCAGTGGCCCGGTACCGGCGGCCGCCGAGCGTCAACTCAATCGCCACGGGAAAACGATCCGGCCTCGAGGCCCAGCCACTCCAGCGCGGTGCCGCCGCGCAGGCGCGCCTCGGTCGCACGGTCCAGCTCCAGCGAACGGATCAGCGCGCCCGGTTCCAGCTCGCCCAGGGGAAAGGGGTAGTCGGTGCCCAGCCCGATCCGTTCCGGGCCCGCGAGGCCGAGCAGGTAGCGCAGCGCCGCCGGGTCGTGTACGAGCGTGTCGTAGTAGATCTTGCGCACGTAGTCGCGCGGGTTCACTTGGTTGTCCACCGCGCACAGGTCCGGGCGCACGTTGAATCCGTGCTCGATGCGCCCGATGGTGTGCGGGAACGCCCCGCCGCCGTGGGCGAAGGCGAAACGGATTTTCGGATGGCGCTCGAGCACGCCGCCGAAGATCAGCGAGCAGATTGCGCGGCTCGTCTCCGCCGGCATGCCCACCAGCCACGGCAGCCAGTACTTGCTCATCTCGCGCCGCCCCATCATGTCCCAGGGATGCACGAACACGGCGGCGTCCAGGCGCTCGCAGGCCTCCCAGAACGGTTCGAACCGCGGATCGTCGAGATTCCACTGCTCGACGTGGGTGCCGATCTCCACCCCGGCGAGGCCCAGGTCCGTGACGGCGCGCTCGAGCTCGCTGACCGCCAGGTCGGGCGCCTGCATCGGCACGGTCGCGAGACCGACGAACCGCCCGGGATAGCGCTGCACGATGCCGGCGATGTGGTCGTTGAGGCGGCGTGCCAGATCCAGGGCGTGCTCGGCCCGCGCCCAATAGGAAAACATGACGGGCACGGTCGACAGCACCTGCACGTCGACGCCCGCGGCGTCGCACTCGGCGATCCGCACCTCGGGCTCCCAGCAGTTGGCCTCGATGTCGCGGAAGTTCTTGCCGTCGCGCATCATCCGCGCGCAACCCGTGCCGTGCTGCTCGATCGAGATGAAGCCGCCGTAGCCGTAGCGCCCGGCCAGGTCGGGCAGCTCCGCGGGCAGGATATGCGTATGGATATCGACCGTCAGCACGGAAACATCCCCATTCCGCACGAGGCCCCGTAAGCTGCAGGCGCGTCGTTCACTTCTTCCTCTCCCCTCTGCGACGGGAGAAGGTGTGATTTTGGCTGCGGCTTGTGGAAGGCTTTGTCGGCATTTACTTCGGGGCTTCCATGACGGCGCCGCAGTGCTTGCAGGTGCGCAATTCCTCGTTGGCGAAGAAGCGGTCGAAGACCGGCGGAAAATCCTTTTCGATGCTCTTGAGTACGAAGTATTCCTCGTAGAGCTTGTGGTGGCACTGCTCGCAGAACCACATGAGACCGTCCTTCTCGCCCGGCTGGCGGCGGCGTTCGACCACCAGGCCCACCGAATTCGCGAAACGTTGCGGCGAGTGCGGCACGCCGCCGGGCAGCAGCAGCATCTCGCCCGCGCGGATGGGAATGTCCACCGGCGTGCCGTCCTGCATGGTCTTCAGCAGCATCTCGCCCTCGAGCTGGTAGAACAGCTCGGGGCCGGCGTCATAGTGGTAGTCCTTGCGGCTGTTGGGGCCGCCGACCGCCATCACGATGAACTCGTCGTTCTCGAAGATCTGCTTGTTGCCGACCGGCGGCTTGAGCAGGTGCCGGTGTTCCTCGATCCACGGCTGCAGGGCAAAAGGCGTCAGTACGTCCATACCGTTCACTCCTCCGGGTAGGCGGCGAGGCACTTGAGTTCGACCGCGATCGGCGTCGGCAGCGCGCCGACCTCGACCGTGGTGCGGCACGGCGGGTTCTCCGGGAAGCGCGCCGCCCACTCGGCATTGAAGGTCTTGAAGTCTCGGGCCATGTCGGTCAGGAAGACGGTCACGTCCACCAGGTCGCCCATACCCAGGCCGGCGGCCTCGAGGATCGCGGCGACGTTCTCGAACACCGAGCGCGCCTGCACCGCCACGTCGTATGCCACGACCTCCCCGTCCGCGCCGAGGGTGACGCCGGGAATCTCGCGGGTGCCCGGTTTTCGCGGGCCTACGCCGGAGAGAAAGAGCAGGCGCCCGAGGCGCCTGGCGTGCGGGTAATGGCCTACCGGCGGCGGGGCCGCCGCGCTGTCGATGGCTCCGTCCACGGTCGCATCTCGTCAGGGCTCCCCCTAATGATACTAGGCTGCCGCCGGCTCACCGCCGGGCACCGCGAATACGACGAACCCCGCGCACCGGTGGACGGGTGCGCAGGGTTCCGTGGTGCGAACGGAAAGCCGGCTCAGCCGCCCTGCAGGTTGTCGGGGCAGATCGGCTGGATGGCGGTGGCCGGGATCGGCGGCGGGGCATCGCCCTGGAGTTGCGCCAGGGTCGGCACGGACGCCGTGATCGGCGCGTGCGCCAGGAAGTGCGGGCGAATGCGCGCCTTCGTATCCTGCTCGAAATCGTAGCCGATCTCGATCAGCGTCGGCTCGCTCCACTTGCCGGCGAAGAAGGTCATGCCCATCGGCAGGCCGTGGATGTTGCCCGCGGGCACCGTGATCGAGGGATAGCCCGCGACGGCCGCCGGGCAGTCGCCGCCCGCCCCGACATGATCGCCGTTGACCAGGTCCGTGGTCCACGCCGGGCCCGAGGCGGGCGCCATGAGCGCGTTGAGGTGATGCGCCTTGAGCGCCGCGTCGATACCGTCCGGACCGGTCAGCTTCTTCGCCTCGGCCAGTGCCTTGGTGTATTCCGGGTCGGTCAGCGGGCCCTTGGCCTGGGCCATGATCATCAGGTCCTGCCCGAACCACGGCATTTCCTGGCGCGCATGCGACTTGTTGAACGCGATGATATCGGCAAGCGTCTTGACCTTCAGCCCCTTGCGCGTGATCAGGTACCGGTTCAGATCGTGCTTGAATTCATAGAGGAGCACCGTGAACTCGTCCTTGCCGTACTTGTGCAGGTTGGGAAATTTCACCGCCATGACCGTGGCGCCGGCCCGCCTCAATGCCGCGACGCTGTGGTCGAGCACCCCGAGGACCTGCGGGTCGCGGCCCGCAAGCCCGCAGATGACGCCGATACGCTTGCCCTTCAGAATGCCGCGCTTGAGAAACTTCGTGTATTCGGTATTGTGCTCGTTGGCATCGGCCGTGGCCGGGTCGCGCGGATCGCTGCCCGCCAGCACGGTGAGCACGGCGGCGGCGTCCGCAACGCTGCGGGCCATCGGGCCGGGATCGTCCTGGCTGTGGGAAATGGGCACGATGCCCGCGCGGCTGACCAGTCCGAGCGTGCCGCGGATATCGACGATGCCGTTGACCGAGGAGGGACAGGTCAGCGAGCCGTCCGTTTCCGTGCCGAGCGCCACGGCCGAGAAACCGGCCGAGACCGCCGCGCCCGACCCGGAGCTGGAGCCGCAGGCGTTGCGGGGCAGCACGTAAGGGTTGTGGGTGAGCCCGCCGACGCCACTCCTGCCGCTCGTTGAA
>JBJKSR010000360.1:0-10619 GCA_046703965.1 Gammaproteobacteria bacterium
CGCCAGTAGTCCGCGTCCAGCGGGGTATCTTCGCCGCCCCGGCGCTGGTGCGCACACATTTCCAGGACGCGCTCGGGCGCCCCTTTCACTACCACGAACTGATGTCCGAAATGGTCGTGATGCCGGGATGCCATGAACCGGCGTTCCGGTTCGAAGGGAATCACGTCGTCCCTTGGAAACTCTTCCTCCACCAGGCGCGGATCCATACCGGCCTTCGCGCCCATGACCAACAGCGCGATCTCGGTCGGGTCGCCCTCGAACCGGAGCCCGTCCGGGCCCTCCGCGGCGCGCGCGTCATTGCACAGGATGCCCGCCCGTGCGACCTCGGCGATAATCCCGTCGCTTTCCGGTGCGACCTCGACGTCGTCACGGCTGAAGACCCCGTGAGGATCGTAGCCGACCCCGCCGACGTCGTATGTCCCTTCGGCGGCGATCATCGAGCGCACCGTCATTTCGTTGCGAGTGAGCGTGCCCGTCTTGTCCGAGCAGATCACGCCGACCGCCCCGAGCGTCTCGACCGCCGGCAACTGGCGGATGATCGCCTTGCGCCGCGCCATCCGCCGCACGCCGACTGCCAGGGTAATCGTCACCACGGCCGGCAGGCCCTCGGGTATAGCCGCCACCGCAAGCCCGACGGCGGCCAGAAACATCTCCATCGGCGGCAGATGCCTGACCAGGACGCCGAAGGCGGCGGTCGCGACGGCCAGCACCACGATGACCAGCGAAAGCCAGCGCCCAAACCTCGCCATCTGGCGAACGAAAGGCGTCTTCAGCGTCCGGACCGAACGCAACAGGCTGCTGATGCGCCCGATCTCGGTATCGCCGCCGGTCGCCACGACAACCGCCGTCGCGCGCCCGTAGGTCACGAGCGTGCCCGAATGCGCCATGCCGCGGCGGGCTCCCGGTTCGGCTCCCTCCCCCACTGCCGGCACGGCCTTTTCCACCGGCACCGATTCCCCGGTGAGGACACCTTCGTCCACCCGCAGGGTCCGACACCGGAACAGCCTTGCGTCGGCCGGCACCTTGTCGCCCGCCACGAGCTCGATCACGTCGCCCGGAACCAGGTTCGCCGCGTCGGTCTCGATGTAACGGCCGTCGCGCCTGACCGTTGCGTGCCGCGGCAACATGCCGGCGATGGCATCCAGCGCGCGCTCGGCCTTGCCCTCCTGGACGAAGCCGATGACCGCGTTCACGACGACCACCGCCAGGATTACCCCGACGTCGGCCCATTCCCGCAGCACCGCCGTCACCGCCGCCGAGGCAAGCAGTACATAGATCAGCACATTGTCGAACTGCGCCCCGAGACGGGCCAGCGCGGTGCGCCGCGGAGGCGGAGGGAGGCGGTTGGGCCCCCGGCGTTTCAGCCGCCGGGCCGCGGCCTGCGAGGTCAGGCCTTCCGCGCTGCTCCCCAGCGCCCGAAATGCGGCATCGGCGTCCATAGCGTGCCACGCCTTGCCGTCAAAGGCATCTTCCCCTGCCACGATCTGCTCCACGATACGAACCCCTCAACGTTCCGAGCATAGTTGAAGGAACTCGCGGGCGACTTGATGCAGGACATTTAATGCGCGGGTTTGACCGGGTCAATCGCCTCCACGGCCAACGGTGGCCGGCGCGGGCGCAGTGGTGGGCGCGGGGACGGTCCCGGTCACGGCCACCGAGGCGGTTCCATAGCTCGGCGCATGCACCTTCTTCGCCACGCTGGCCGGAACCGGCGGCATCGACGTGGACTCGGGCCTGGGCAAAGCGCGCGTATGGACCATGGCCACGTCCACGAACTTCCACTCGGTCATGGTCAGCTTGCCGTCGTGGTGGTAGTCAAAGCGCCGGAATACCGACTTGGGCACGCCCACGGCCTTCGCCTCCTTCCATTCGATCCGGTGGTCGCCGTTGGTGTCGACTTTCTTGAACGCCGGCACGGGCCGGCTGGCTCGCATCTTGCCTTTCACGTTCATGGTTGCCGTGGAGGTGCCTGCCGTAGGCGCACTGGTGCTGCCCGTGGCCATGGCTACGCCGGGCACCGCCAGCGCCAGGGTCAGTAAAGCGAGTATTCGTGTTCTCACGAGGCCCCCTTTTCATGCGTATGTATTTGATAAGACAAGACAAAAAATCCCATGTTCCCGCGCCGCCCGGGCGGGTGGACAGCGGCCACCGGCTTCACAACCGGAACGAAACTTGCAAGAACCCATATAATGGAAAATGCGCTTGATAGACGCGCGACCCATTCTCATCAGCCTCGTTCGAACCTTCCGGAACGCCGGACGCAGCGACCCATGACCCAAGGCATCGCCCCCGCCGGGGCACTCGATTCACGCGCCCAACGCAGCCTCGACGCCGAGGTGAAACGGCGCCGCACGTTCGCGATCATCTCGCATCCGGACGCGGGCAAGACCACGCTCACCGAGAAACTCCTGCTGTTCGGCGGCGCGATCCAGCTCGCGGGCACCGTCAAGGCGCGCAAGAGCAACCGCCATGCCACATCCGACTGGCTGGAGGTGGAGAAGCAGCGCGGCATCTCGGTGGCCAGTTCGGTCATGCAGTTTCCCTACCGGGACTACGTGATCAACCTGCTCGACACCCCGGGGCACCAGGATTTCTCCGAGGACACGTACCGCGTGCTCACTGCGGTGGACGCGGCGCTCATGGTGATCGACGCCGCCAAGGGCGTCGAGGCACAGACCATCAAGCTGCTGGAGGTCTGCCGGATGCGCAACACGCCCGTCATCACCTTCATCAACAAGCTCGACCGCGAGGTGCGCGAGCCGCTGGAACTGCTCGACGAAATCGAGTCGGTGCTGAAGATGGATTGCGCGCCCGTGACCTGGCCGGTCGGCATGGGCAAGCGCTTCGGCGGCGTCTACGACATTGCGAACGACTGCATCCTGCGTTTCCGGCCGGGCGAGGAACGCGTGGGCGCGGATGTCGAGCGCGTCGACGGACTGGCGAGCGCGCGCTCGCGCGAACTGTTCGGGGTCGATGCGGAAACCGCGGAGGGCGAGATCGAGCTGGTGCGCGGCGCCGGCGAGGAATTCGACCTCGACGCGTTCCTCGCCGGCAACCAGACGCCGGTGTTCTTCGGCTCGGCCATCAACAATTTCGGCGTCCAGGAAGTGCTCGATGCACTGGTTGCCTGGGCACCGCCCCCCCAACCCCGCGACGGCGGCAGCCGCGTCGTGCAGCCCGACGAGCCGAAGTTCAGCGGCATCGTCTTCAAGATCCAGGCCAACATGGATCCGCAGCACCGCGACCGCATCGCCTTCCTGCGGGTATGCTCGGGGCGCTACCGCCCCGGGCTGAAAGCGAAGCACCTGCGCACCGGCAAGGAGCTTCGCATCGGCAACGCCATCACGTTCATGGCGCAGGAGCGCCACCGGCTCGAGGAGGCCGTGGCGGGCGACATCATCGGCATCCACAACCACGGCCAGCTCGGCATCGGCGACGTCCTGACCGAGGGCGAGGAGCTGAACTACGCGGGCATTCCGCACTTCGCCCCCGAACTGTTCCGCAGCGTGCGCCTGCGCGACCCGCTTCGCGCCAAACAGCTGCAGCGCGGCCTGGCGCAGCTCGGCGAAGAGGGCCTGGTGCAGGTGTTCACGCCGATCGGCGGCGGCGATGCCGTCCTCGGCGTGGTCGGCGCCCTGCAGTTCGACGTGGTCATCGAGCGTCTGAAGACCGAATACCAGGTAGACGCCGTGTTCGAGCCCGCATCGATCCATGGCGCACGCTGGATCGGCGCCGGGGATTCAAAACAGCTCGCGAAGTTCCGCGATGCCAATGCCCATCGCCTGGCGACGGATGCCTCGGGCAGCCTGACCTTCCTTGCACCTAGCGCGGCCGCATTGTCCGTAACCATGGAAAAGTGGCCGGACATCCAGTTCCGCACGACTCGCGAGGTCATCGGAAGCAGTCCGACCGGCTGAACGCACGCCGGCGTCGCCGCAGATAAGGTGCTTCCCCCCTTACAATGGGCCTTCACGAGAGCGGACGCGCAACCCATGAAACTGTTCGACCTGCCTAGACGCACGTACACGGGATATACGACGCCCCTCGAGCCGCTGCCTCACCTGAGCGACGCCCTCGGGGGACCCCGCATCTGGATCAAGCGCGACGACCAGCTCGGCCTGGCGGCGGGCGGCAACAAGACCCGCAAGCTCGAATACGTCATGGCGCAGGTGCTCGCCGAAGGCGCCGGCGCGGTGATGACCGTCGGCGCCGTGCAGTCCAACCATTGCCGCCTCACGCTTTCCGCGGCACGCCGGGAAGGACTCAAGTGCTTCCTCGTCCTGGAGGAGCGCGTCAAGGACAGCTATGCGCCCGGCGCGAGCGGCAACAACCTGCTCTACCGGCTGATGGGCGTGGACGGCGTGTTCGTCTGTCCGTTCGGCGGCGACCTCGAGAAGACGATCGCCGACGCCCGGGAGTCGGTGAAACGCGACACGGGCCTGTCGGTCCATTTCATCCCCGGGGGGGCATCGAATCCGCTCGGCGCCTCCGGCTACGCGGTTGCCATGCTCGAGCTTCTCGGCCAGTGCCGGAACCAGCGCGTTTCCTTCGGCCACCTCGTCGTCGCCAGCGGAAGCGGCGGCACCCATGGCGGGCTGCTCGCCGGCCGCGCACTCTTCGGCTACCCGGGCACGATTCACGGCGTGAGCGTACGGCATCCAGCCGACGCCCAGGCATCCCGGATCGAGGCCTTGGCTAACGACACGCTCGCGTACCTGGAGAGCGACGCCCGAGTCCCCGGCGAGGCAGTCAACGTCGCCGACGAATGGGTGGGCCCAGGTTACTCGATACCGGACGAACGCACCGTCGAGGCGATCCGCCTGTTCGCCGAAACGGAAGGCATCCTGCTGGATCCGGTCTACACCGGCAAGGCGGCCGCGGGCTTGATCGGGATGGTCCGCGCCGGCCGGTTCGAGGCGGCGGACAACGTCCTGTTCTGGCACACCGGCGGCTCCCCGGCCCTGTTCGCTTACCGCGAGCTTTTCGTCTAGCCGGCGAAGACGTGATCACTCGCCCGGCCGCCGGACAATGAGCACGACCGCCAGGCGTGCCGGCGTGCTCGGCGGCATGGGACCCGAGGCCACGCTGGTCTTTCTACAACGCTTTTATGCGCTGACGCGCAGCCGGCGGGAGCAGGATCGGCCGTGCGTGCTGATCGACATGAATCCCGCCGTCCCCGACCGCAACGAAGCCTGGAGAAATCAAAGCAACGCCCCGGCGGCGGCACTTGCGGAAATGGGCCGCCGGCTTGCACGCGCGGGCGCCGACTTCTGCGTTCTTCCCTGCATCACGGCCCACGGCTACACCGCGGGCTTCGAGGCGGCGGCGGGCATTCCCCTCCTGCGCCTGCCGGAGGCGGTGGCCGAGGCGCTGGCGGCAGACGGCACCGGCCCCGGGCGGGTCGGGCTCCTGGCCACGACGACGACCGTTGAGATGAAGCTCTTTCATGACGCATTCGCCCGGGCCGGCATCGACCTGCTCTGCCCCGCGGTGCCGGACCAGGAGCGCCTGATGGAGGCCATCTACGCGATCAAGCGCGGCGACGACGTCCGTGGCGCCGTCGTGGCGATCGCGAACCGTCTCGTGGACCGCGGCGCGGGCACCCTGCTGATCGGGTGCACCGACCTCAGTCTGCTCGGCCTCGACGAGGTATCGGGCCGCCCTGCCGTCGACGCCGTCGACCTGCTGGCCCGCCGCACGCTGGAAGAATCGCTCCGGGCGTGACGCTTATTTGCGACTGCGGGCCGACTCGGGGAAAATGCCTGCAACGTCATCGACTGGAACGCTCATGATCATCAAGAAGACCAATCTGAACGAGTTGCCGGAAACCGAAACGGTGCTCTCGCCCACCTACTCCCGGCGCGCCGCCACGCAGCCGGTGCCGCGCTATGACCTGCCCGACGGCGAAATGGCGCCGCGCGCCGCCTACCAGCTCATCCACGACGAACTGATGCTGGACGGCAACGCCCGCCTCAACCTCGCGACCTTCGTCACCACCTGGATGGAGCCGGAAGCGGAAAAGCTGATGGCGGAGACCTTCGACAAGAACATGATCGACAAGGACGAGTATCCCCAGACGGCCGTGATCGAGGAACGCTGCATCAACATGGTGGCGCGCCTGTTCAATTCGCCCGAGCACGAAGAAGCGGTCGGCGCCTCGGCGATCGGCTCCAGCGAGGCGGTAATGCTCGCGGGCATGGCGATGAAATGGCGCTGGCGCGCGCGGCGCAAGGCCGCCGGCAAAGCCGCCGACAAACCGAACCTCATCATGGGCTCCAACGTCCAGGTCGTGTGGGAGAAATTCTGCCGCTACTGGGACGTCGAGCCGCGCTATATCCCCATCGAGAAGGGACGTTACGTGATCCGTCCCGAAGACGTGGTCGAGCGCATCGACGAGAACACGATCGGCGCCGTGGCCATCCTGGGCACCACCTTCACGGGCGAATTCGAGCCCATCGAGGCCATCCACGATGCCATCGTGGCCCACAACGGGAAAACCGGCTTCGACGTGCCCCTGCACGTGGACGCCGCGAGCGGCGGCTTCGTCGCGCCGTTCCTGGAACCCGACCTGCGCTGGGACTTCCGCCTGCCCCAGGTCAAGTCGATCAACACCTCCGGACACAAGTACGGCCTGGTGTATCCCGGGGTCGGCTGGGTCGTCTGGCGCGACGCGAAGGAGTTGCCCGAAGACCTGGTCTTCCATGTCAATTACCTCGGCGGCGACATGCCCACGTTCACGCTCAACTTCTCGCGCCCGGGCAACCAGATCGTGGGCCAGTACTACAACTTCCTGCGCCTCGGGCGCAGCGGCTACACCCGCATCATGGAGGCGCTGCGCGAGAACGCCACCTGGCTGGCCAAACAGATCGCGGCGATGGGCCCGTTCGAACTGCTGAGCGACGGCTCGGAACTGCCCGTGTTCGCCTTCGCCCTGAAGGACGGGCCGGCCTACTCGGTCTTCGACGTTTCAAACCGCCTGCGCGAGCGCGGCTGGCAGGTGCCGGCCTACACGCTGCCGGCGAACGCCGAGGACCTGGCGGTCCTGCGGATCGTGGTGCGCGAGGGCTTTTCCCGCGACCTCGCGGGGCTGCTGCTGGCGGACCTGCAAAAGGCCGTCTCGGAACTCGAGGAGCACCCGCCCCACGAGCCGAAGGCCCCGACGCCCCAGTTCAAGCACTGAGGCCGCCGGGACAGGCTCAGGACAACCAGCCGAGCGGGACGGTCCAGCCGTAGACCAGGGCGAGCAGGATCAGCAACGCCATCGCCTGATGGAACGCCACCAGGATCCCCGGCCGCCGGGGGCTCGCGTTGACCGCCTGGAACAGCATGAAGCCGAAGACGAACTGGGCGAGCGCCAACACCAGCGCGCCGCTGTAGGCCCGCGCGTAAAAACCCAGGGTCAGCAGGAACAGCAACCCCGCCAGGTAGTGCAACGCGAACACCCACTGTCCCTTCGAGCGCGGCAGAACGAATGCCCCGATCGGGCGCTGGTAGCCACGCTGCCCGGTGACCATGCCGCCGAGGAAGATCATGAGCAGGAACGGGTGCAGGGGCACCATCAGCCCGACGTAGCGCCAGGCCGGCAGCGAGCCCGGGTGCAGTACGAGCAGGTAGGTAATGTAGGTGCTGTAGGCGAGCAGGCCGTGCAGTCCGTGGAAGAAAGCGGGCGCCTTGCCCGCGAGCACGTGCAGCGTCGCAATGCCCAGCAGCGCCGTGGCAGCGATGAGCACGAGACCGGAAGCCGTGTTCGCCCCGGGGGCCAGGACCAGGATCGCGATCGCGTTAAAGCCCAGGATCGTGGCCAGGAAGCGGTGCCATATCTCGGGATCGGTCAACGCCGCCCGCGTGAACATCTTCTTGTGGTACGGCCACTGGGTGCCGAGCGACAGCCCGTAGCCATAGCCCTCGACGAGCCCGCCGATGACGATCAGCCCCGCCATGGCTACGACCTGAATGATAACCAGCACCTGGAACAGCATCGTCACTCTCCGCGCAAGGAAAAACCCGCGATGCGGGTCGGGCAATTCTACAATGGGGGGTGGAATTCGCGTGAATCGGCGGGAAGAACGGCATGGACCCCATCGATCTGAAAATCCGCGACGACCTGGTCCTGCGCGACGACGAACTGCACTTCGACTTCGTGCGTGCCTCGGGTCCCGGGGGCCAGAATGTCAACAAGGTGGCAACGGCGGCGCAGCTGCGCTTCGACACGACCCGCCTGCCGGAACCGCTGCGAAGCCGGGCCCTCAGGCTGGCCGGGTCGCGGGCCACCCGCCGCGGGGTCATCGTGATCGAGGCCAAGCGCTACCGTTCGCAGGAGCGCAACCGCGAGGACGCGATCGCGCGCCTCGTCAAGCTGTTGAGGCGGGCGGCCGAAACGCCGCGTCCCCGAAAGGCCACGCGGATCAGCCCGGCAAAGAAGGAAAAACGCGTCGAAACCAAGCGCCGCCAGGGGCGGCGCAAGCAACTCCGCAAGGCGCCGCCGGAGGAATAGGTCCCGGGCAGGTCGCCGCCTGCCCGGGACCCGTCGGTTCAGTCGCCTTTCTTGAGGGTAATGTCGCCGGAGCCGGTGTCGAGATCGACGATGATCTGGCCCGGGCCGCCGCTCAGCGTGAAGGAGTGGCGGCTACCGCGAATCAGCGCCGGGAAATCGGAATTCACGTCGCCGCTTCCGGTGGAGATCTTGCCCCCGATCACGGTGGACGGCGGGAAATACATCAGCAGATCACCCGAGCCGGAGCCTCCATGGATCGAGGCGCCGGCGGCGACCTTTTTCCAGTGGACGACGATGTCGCCGGAGCCCGAACCCAGCTTCGCTGCCTTCGTCACCGCGGCGGTGGCCGTAACGTCGCCCGAACCGGTGCCAAGCGACAACGTGGTCGCGCTGCCGCTGAACTCGACGTCTCCCGAGCCCGTATGCGCCGATACCGGGCCGGAATCGGCACCGCTGGCAACCTCCATGTCACCGGAACCGGCGCTCAGGTGGAGACGCCCCGGATCGCCCTTGAAATGAACGTCGCCCGACCCGCTCTCGCCCTTTACGTCGACCTTCGCGGAGGGGTTATCGAAGTGGAAATCCCCGGATCCCAGGCGATAATCGAGCTTCATGCTCCCGGGCATGACGACCGTGACGCGTGCGTCCGGACTCCGTCCCCAGTGGAAATGCCACCCATGACGGGTGGGCGACCGGATGACGACGTCGTCGCCGCTCGTCTCGACCGTGGGCGCGTAGCGGTCGATGATCCGCGACTTCGCATCCTTGGAACCGGCCGAAGCCCAGATGTCGGTGGTTACGCTGACCTTGTCGCCCGGCTTGACGTCGACCACCAGGTTGTGGCTCGAAAGAACCAATCTGACGGTGCCGCCCGAATGCGCCGCCACGCTGGCGGTGTGGTGATAGATCAGCGGCGGGCGGGCCAGGGCCGCGACAGGAACAAGAAGCAGCAGGGCCAATGCGGCATGACGGATTGAACGGTTCATGGCGATCAACCGGTAAAGGTGTGTTACAACTGTAGCACAGTAATTCGGTTTAAGGTAGCCCTGTCACCGGCCTGGCGCGACGCATAAGCTACACTACAAAAAATTTCTGCCATCCGCTGCGGAGTCCCCCCCAATGACAACTCCTTTTTCCTCCGGCGCCCTGCGCGTCTCATCGATTGCGCTGGGCGCCTTGCTGGCGCTCGCCCTTGCCGGATGCAACGACGGCGTCAAGGTCTCGGCTCCGCTCGCGACGTTCACGCCGGCCGCGAACTGCGTCGTGGACAGCGCAGAGGATGTCGTCGTCGGCCCCGGCACTTCCGCGCGGCCAGGCTGCGCCGACGTCGAACTGGAACCCTCTCCCGCGATCACCGCCTACGGCGCCATCGTCGTCAAGACCGGCGGCACGCTGGAGATCGGGGAAAGCCAGAGTTCAACGACAGAAGAGCATCAAATCTGCGTCGATGGCGGCAAGGTAATAACTTACCGTAAAGCCGCCACAAGCAAAAATAAGATCACCCTCGAATTCGTCGGTGACCGCAACTACAATCCGCCCGGCCAACAAAATAAGTGCGAACTGCAGGACAAATTCAAAAAGGGCATCGACGTCCTAGCCGGCACGCTGGAACTCGAAGGCGCCAAAGGCGTACCCTCGACCGGCGGCGTGAGCTGGACCACGCTCGCCGCCCCCGCCGGCTCCCAGGTGCCCGGCGCCAAGGCCAAGAGCATGGGCGACAAGACGCTGTACCTGACCGCCAACGTGACCCAGCCCAAAGGCGAAGGTTGGCAAACAGGCGACTGGATCGTCGTGGCGACCACCGATTACAACCCCTTGCACAGTGAGTTCGTTCAGATCAAAAACGTGGAACCGGGCGGCATAAACGGTGCGGGCAGCACGGTCACGCTCTCGCAGCCGCTCGTGTACTACCACTTCGGCAGCCTCGCACCCTCTTCCGCAACCGCCTCCTGTCCGGACCCCCTGTACCCCACAGATGCCACCGCACCGGCGACCCAGCCCGCCTTCCTGTGCGACGGCGCCAGCCGGAACTGGGGTGTGGACGAGCGCGCCGAGGTCGGACTGATCAGCCGCGACCTCACCCTGACGGCGCAGACCGAGCCGCCCCCGGCCACACCGCCGGCGT
>JBJKSR010000361.1:0-3052 GCA_046703965.1 Gammaproteobacteria bacterium
CTCCAGGACCTGGCACAGGTCCATTGCCGGCAGCGGCATGCGTTCCGATGGAACGATCACGCAGCGGTTGCCCATTGCGATCAGCGGCGCGAGCAAGGAGACGAACCCAAGCAGCGGGGCCTCATCCGGGCAGATCACTCCCACGACTCCGATCGGTTCCGGCACTGCAAGCGCAATGTTCCTCACCGGAGGGGTATGAACCTGGCCATCGTACTTATCGGCCCAGCCGCCATAGGTAAAAAGTCGCGCGATAGTGGCATCAACCTCCGCGCGGGCTTGAGCGATCCTCCCTCCCGTCAGGCGGCGCAATCCCGCGGCAAGCTCCTCGCGGCGAACCGCAAGATTCTCTCCAACGTAAAACAGGATTTGGCTGCGCAGGTACGCGGTTGTCGTGCACCATTTTTCGGCCCGAAACGCCGCCTCGACCGCATCGCGGAGATCCTTGCGGTTTCCCCGGGCAACCCATCCGGCGAGCCGTCCCCGGCCGTCCCGGACCGGATAGGAAAGGCCACCGTCCGGGCGGCTCGACTTTCCACCAATGAAATTTTTAAAAGTCCTGTCGATCCCGCCGCGTAACGGCTCGGCGGATCCGGATACCCCAGTGGCATTCGGACTCAATATCTCGGCGAGTACTCTCCCGGAGTCGGCGAGGTGGGCCGCCTGGCTTTTCGATCGCGGGACTCCACCCTCAAGTGGGCGCGCTTTTGAATTTGTGACCCATGCGTCGCGTTCGCGCATGTAATCAAGCATTCCTTCAAGGCCGCCCTCGCGCCCGAAACCGCTTTCACGGATACCACCGAATCCGCAGGCTGCGTCCAGCTGGTTGGTCGTATTGATCCACACGACACCCGCTTTAAGCTTCACGGCCAGCTCGAGCGCGCGATTGATATTTTCCGTATACAGCGTCGCAGCCAGTCCATAGCGCGTGTTGTTCGCGAGTTCCACCGCTTCCTGAAGCGTCCGAAAACTAGCTGCGGCCAGCACCGGACCAAATACCTCTTCGCGCCATACGATGTTTGCCGGCGAAACGTCCGTGATCAAGGTCGGTGAGTAGAAAGCGCCCTGGGAGGGAAGGGAAATCTCCGGTTGCCAGACCGTTGCGCCCTCTCTTTGCGCCTGCTGAACGAAGCTCTGAACCTATGTGCGATGCTGCGCACTGATCAATGACCCCATGTCGATGGACTTGTCGAGCGGATCACCAATCCGCAGATGACTCAGGCGATCCTTGATCTTGTGCACGAGACTCTCAAGCACGCTTTCTTCGACAATAAGTCGCGAGCCGGCGCAGCACACTTGCCCCTGGTTGAACCAAATCGCATCGACCAGACCTTCAACTGCGGCATCCAGATCCGCGTCCTCAAAGACAACAAACGGCGATTTGCCGCCGAGCTCCAAGGTTAATGACTTGCCCGTGCCGGCTGTGCTCTCGCGGATGAGTTTCCCGACCTCCGTCGAGCCGGTGAAGGCGATCTTGTCGATCCCGGGATGCCCGACGATCAACTCGCCCACGTTGCCGTCGCCAGTCAGAATGTTGATAACGCCTGGCGGAACATTTGCGTCGGCGCACAGGCTTGCGAAGAACAGCGCCGTGAGGCTAGTGTCCTCGGCGGGCTTCAGCACCACGCAATTTCCAGCCGCCAATGCAGGGGCAATCTTCCAGGCCAACATCAGCAGCGGAAAATTCCACGGGGTAATCTGCCCGACCACTCCGAGCGGCTCGTGATCGGCAAGTTCCCGTTCCACGAGCTGAGCCCATCCGGCGTGATAGATGAAATGGCGTGCCGCAAGCGGTATGTCGAGGTCGCGAGTCTCGCGAATCGGCTTGCCGTTATCCAGTGACTCGAGCACCGCGAAGAAACGGCTGTGCTTTTGAATGTGGCGCCCGAGGGCATATAGCACGCGGGCACGCTCATATCCCGAGCGTGACCAAGCGGGAAACGCGGCCCGAGCGCTGGCGACTGCGTCATCAAGATCTTCGGCGCAGCTCTGCGTTAGGCTCGAGAGGACCTCGCCGTTGGCAGGGTTGATGCAAGGAATCCGGTCCTGATGCCGGTGCGAGGAACGCCATTGTCCACCGATAAAAAGATCAAACCCCGCGGCATGTGCCGCCAGCCATTCGCGAACAGCGCTGGCATCCTCCGGTGCCGGGCCGTAACTCAGCGTGTCGAAGATCTCCGGGACACTGCTCATCGACTCGGTGCTCCTCGCCGGATGACTAGCCCAGTGGATGCCGGTGCGTCGCCGAATAGCGACCCGTGGCTTGGTGTTCGAGTTGGCGCTCGATGTCCCCGAGCAGTCGCGACGCGCCGAAGCGAAATCGCTCGGGTACGAGCCACCGGTCGCCCAACTCTTCTTTTATCAGCATCAAGTAGGTCAGCGCGGTCTTTGCACTAGAAATGCCGCCTGCCGGCTTGAACCCCGCCTCCTGCCCGGTCCGCTCGGCAAACTCCCGGATCATGCGCATCATCACCAAGCTGACTGGAAGTGTGGCATTCACGGCCTCCATGCCGGTCGAAGTCTTGATGAAATCTGAACCGGCCATCAGCGCAACGAGGGCCGCCTTGCCCACTTTGCCGATCGAGCCGAGCTGCCCGGTCCCAAGTATTGTTTTCATCGGGACCTGCCCGCAGGCTTGGCGAAAGGCTCGAACCTCCTCGTAGAGCGCGCGCCAGTCCGCCAAGAGAATATGGCGTCGACTGACGACAACGTCGATTTCGGTTGCCCCGGCCTCGAGTGAGCGGCTGATTTCCGCCAGACGCACCGACAAGGGAGACAGGCCCGCAGGGAAGCCGGTCGAGACCGCAGCCACACGGATCGCCGTGCCTGCCAGAGCGCTGCGCGCGGTTGGGACCATCTCGTGATAGACGCACACCGCAGCAGTGCTCAGCGGGCGCGCACCCCAGCCCAAGGCTTCGAGTATATCCGCGCGGATCGGAGCGCGTGCCTTTGCGCACAGACGCCGCACGCGTCCCGGGGTGTCGTCCGCCGAAAGCGTCGTCAGATCCATCAGGCTCACGGCCTTAAGCAGCCAGGCCGCCTGCCAGTGTTTCTT
>JBJKSR010000362.1:0-2808 GCA_046703965.1 Gammaproteobacteria bacterium
GCCCTGCTCGACACCTTCGACCGGATCCTGTCGATCCTGACGCTCGGCGTTGCGGGCATCGCGGCGATAAGCCTGGCCGTCGCGGGGATCCTCATCATGAACGTGATGCTCGTCTCGGTCTCGCAGCGCACGCGCGAAATCGGACTGCTCAAGGCGCTCGGCGCCACACCGCGCGCCATTGCAGGGCTGTTCCTCGTCGAAGCCGCGCTGCTTTCACTCCTCGGGGCGGCGGCCGGCCTGGCGGTCGCCTATGCGGGCATCATGGTCTTCGGCATCCTGGTTCCGTCGTTCCCGGTGACGGTCCCGCCCTGGGCAGTCATCGCCGGGGCCGGCGTAGCGGTGGCGACCGGACTGGCATTCGGCGTCCTCCCGGCCCGCCGCGCGGCGCGGCTCGACCCCGTGGCGGCACTTGCCGGCCGCTGACGATGCTGCTCCGCGATCTCTCCCGGCTGACGCTCGGCGCGGTAATAGGCCAACGCATGCGCAGCCTGCTGACGGCGCTTGGGATTACCGTCGGCATCGCGGCAGTCATGCTCCTGACCTCCCTGGGCGAGGGCGTACGCGGATATGTCGTCAACGAATTCAGCCAGTTCGGCACCAACCTGATCGTGGTAACGCCGGGGCGCACGACCACGCTCGGAACCTCGGCCGCCGTCATCTCGAACGTACGCCCGCTCAGCCTCGAGGACGCCTACGCGCTCGAGCAACTGCCCCAGGTACAGGCCGTGGTGCCCGAGGTTGCCGGCAACGCCGAAGTACAGCATCGCGGGCTTACGCGGCGCACCATGGTGTTCGGCGAGGGGCCCGAAATGCTGTCGGTATGGAAAGCGCGCATGGCCCTCGGCCGCTTCCTGCCCGCCGACGAACCGCGCAGGGCCCGCGCCTTCGCAGTGCTGGGCGCCAAGGTACGGCGGGAACTCTTCGGCGACGCCAACCCGCTCGGCGCCCGTATCCGTATCGGCGGCGAAAGCTACCGGGTCATCGGCGTGCTCGAGCCGAAGGGGCAACTGCTGGGCTGGGACCTCGACGATGCGGTCTACATCCCCACCGGACGGGCGCTGGCGCTCTTCGATCGCGAGAGCTTGATGGCCGTGGACCTGACCTACAATCCCGACGTGCCGGCAACCCATGTCGCCGATCGCGTGCGCAAGCTGTTGATCGCCCGCCATGGCAGCGAGGACGTTACCGTCACCACCCAGGAAGACATGCTGGCCAGCCTGGGGCGGATCATCGACATACTCACGCTCGCGGTCGCCGGGCTCGGCGGCATTTCCCTGCTCGTCGGCGCCGTCGGTATTCTCACGATCATGACCATCGCCGTAAACGAGCGGACCTCCGAAATCGGCCTGCTGCGCGCCCTCGGCGCCACCCGCCTGCAGGTCCTCGGCCTCTTTCTTGGAGAAGCAACGCTGCTCTCTGCACTCGGCGGGCTGGCCGGGCTCGCCGTGGGCGCGGGCGCCGCAGGACTGCTTGGACTGGCCATTCCCGCGTTGCCGGTCACGATCGCCTGGCGCTACGTCTTGATGGCCGAAGCGGTCGCCATCGTCATCGGCCTCGTCGCCGGCGTGCTCCCCGCCCGCCGCGCAGCACGCCTCGACCCCGTCGAAGCCTTGCGCACCGAATGACAGGCCTGATTTCGGCTAATGCCAGTGCGAGACCTGGCCCTAAAGGCTCAAGCTAGTGCCTTTCGCATTTCTTTCTTTGATGGGAAAGATCGCCGGGACCACTACCGCCGTTGAAAGAAATCTTCAGGGATTTCGGTTTCCCATCCACCGCGTAATAACCTACCGCGCCGGTGTCGTGCATCAATACGACATAGCAGATGTATGCGGGTATCTTCAGATCATCGGCGCGATCGAGAAGCACCGTATAAGACTGCGGCCCAGCAGATACCTTCTGCTTGAGATAGGCTTCCGTCTGTGCAAAAGAGTAACCTTTACCGTCGATAACGTACTCGTGCCCGTCTTTCGACGTCACGTGCAGCGAGAAAGTGCTGGGCGGCGGTGGCGGATTGTAGACGTATTTGGCGCCAGCGGATCCGGACACGATAATCGCGGCACCTATCAGGGCGCAGTAGCGAATCTTCATTTCTCCCCTGCCTTGTGAATCATTGTGATTCGAACTATAGCTGCATAGCACTCGAAAATCCATTTGCCAAGCACGGAAGGCGGGATGACTCCAACCTACTGGATATCGGTTGGGATTTGTGGCATGTTTGGGGAAGCATCCGATGGCCGATGGCCGGGAGGATCGCGATGCGCCGTTTGTTCGTTCTCGCCGCCCTCGCCCTGGCGCTCTGCGCCGCAAGCGCCGCCGCCAAGCCCCTCACGCCCCAACAGGCCGCCGGAGCGATCGGCCGGCGGGCCACCGTCTGCGGCATCGCGGCCAGCATCCACTTCGCCGCCCGCAGCCACGGCCAACCCACCTTCATCAACCTGGGCACGCCCTACCCCAACCAGGTCTTCACCATCGTCATCTGGGGCGACGACCGCCCCAGCTTCAATCCGCCACCCGAATCCTGGCAAGGCAAACGACTCTGCGTCACCGGCCGCATCAAACTCTACCGCGGCACCCCGGAAGTCATCGCCTCCGGGCCGGATCAAATACAGCTCAACAACTAACGCTCAAAGGCAAAACGCAAGACCTGACCCCGTTTCCCCGCCCCGAAAATGGGGAGACGGATATCTATACCCAATTGACAGAGGCGGCGAAATGGTGTCCCCTATTATTGTTTCATTCTGAAGCGATTCAATACGACGGCTGACAGGCCGCTGCAAAAATGGGGAACAACCGTCATGAGGCTATTAC
>JBJKSR010000363.1:0-3236 GCA_046703965.1 Gammaproteobacteria bacterium
CCCTGGTAACGGCCAGGGCCACCGCATAACAGCCGGAGAAGATTCAGCGCCGTCAGTCCCAGGCCTGCGCCGCCCGCGCCACAGCCCGGCTAAAACGCCCTGGGACCACGATGTACATCCTGTAACCGACATTCGCCGTCCCAGCCAAACAGATCGCCGATTCCGTGCGCAAGATGAACGCTGATCCGCAGGGTAGAAGCGCGCGCAGATCGACCCGTTCGGCGCTGCACCGACCTCGACGGAGCTGCTCTTCCCGTCCGGCACTGCTCCCGCTGAGCGCAGCAGTACCACGCTCCCATGCAGGAGGGATCACACAGGCGCCGACCCATTACGAGCAGCGATCCAGCCATTCGATTACACCGGTTTCTGGCGCTCTGATTGTCCGGATATGAATTTCTTCTGGTTTTGCAATCGCCGGGAAGGAACCGATAGACATGCCTTATCGATTGTAGGCGTCAGCCAATATCTCCAACGCGTCTCCGATGGCTTCGGGGAAGTACAGCGAAACTGGCGTTAGCCACGGAAGATCACGGGTATTCATGGCAAGGGCGTGAGCAATGAAGCCCGTCGCCTGCAGATTGTCGCCGATCGCCACACTGGCGGCAACTAGGTCAGCCAGCCTCGATTTAGAGAAGTTCTCATCGTCCTTAAGGATCGACCAGGCTGTTGCGATCAATTCCCCGGCTCTTGACCGGTTCCCCGTCCGGGCCAGGCCCTTTGCTGCCCTCACAAGCGACTCGGCTCTCCCCAGCGGATGCCCGGCGCTCTGGACGGCGAGTGCGGTATCCGCGAGCAGTTGACGGGCATCCGCGAGCAGTTGACTGGAACGACGATGGTCGTCCACTGTTGCGGCGATGTCGATAAGCGCCTCGGCCTGTTCGTAAGGGTCTTTGATGGTATCGGCCAAGGCTACCGCTTGGTCATGGTCTCCAACCTGGGCGATTGCAGCGGCGAAGTGGCGCAGCGCCTCTTCATAGGGCCCGAATATGTCATCATCCAAGGTGATGGCACGAATGTCCTGTTCGGCCCCGGCGGCAAGGGCGCGGACACGCTCGCGTTCCCCGAGTTGCGCCATAGCGGCCGCGATTCCTCCGAGGACTTGCACCCTCTCGCCTTCATCTGAGAAAGACCGGGCGGTGTGTGCGAGTTCATCGACCAGGTCATGGGCACGTTGGCGATCACCAGCGCGTCCCGCTGCTGCCGCGATCCCAGTGAGTGCCCGAGCCTGGTCGAGCGGATGACCGGTTATAGAACGGGCAAGAGCAGCGGCCGCCTCATGCTCGCCTGCACGGCCGATGCCGATGGCGGCATCGGCCTGCCGCTTGGCCTCGTAGCCGGGGATGATCGCCGTGCTAGCCAGGTCGGCGGCTGCGCGGGCTAGGTCGCGCGCCCGGCTCACGCGCCCTGCCTCTGCTGCAATCTCCGCGGTCTCGGCGAGTGCGGTGGTTGCCTCGAAGGCATCCTCGATGGCCTCGGCAATGCGTTCCGCACGGTCGTCGTCCCCGTTCCGGGCGAAGGCGGCAGCGATCAGGCTCAGCGCTTTGTCCCTGCGAAGCGGGCTGACGAGGCTACGTGCGGTGCTTTCCGCCTCCGCCACTAGCTGGCGGGCCCGCTCCTGCTCGCCTGCGTCCGCTAGCGCGATGGCCACGCTGACGAGGGCGTCCACCCGGCGGTTGTAGTAGGTAATGGTGCGGGCGAGGGCCTCGGCGCGGTCATGGCGTCCCGACTCGGCGATGTCAGCTGCCAACTCGGCAAGGGCAGATGACTGGTCGGCAGGGCTATCGATGCTGAGGACGAGGTCGATGGCCCGGTCAAGTTGACCTGCCGTGGCGAGTTCAGTGGCGAGGCTCTCGAACGCCCTCAAACCACCAGCTCTCCACAGGTTAACGGTTTCGGTAAGAGCCTGGACAAGTACGTTTGCACGGTCGAATTCTCCGGCTTTCGCCATCGCGGCAACGACGTCCTTGAGAGCTTGCCCTCGATCGCCTTCATTCGGCATAGTTCTCGCGAGCGATTCAGCGAAGTCGTAGTGGCCGGCCTTCGCCGAGACGACTACCAAGTGGCGGAGGGAGTCAAACTGGGCAATCTGCTGGTCTGCCGAATTGGCGGGGATGGTGCGGGCGACGGCCTCGGCATGGTCGTAGTCTCCGATGTCGGTGATCCCGTCGGCTACGTGCCGAAGAGCCAGGGCGCGCTGATCCAGGTCTGAAACCTCGTGTGCGGCTGCCTCGGCATCCGCGATCAGTTTGCGGGCTGACTGCAGGTCGCCAATTTCGGCGGTTGCGGCGGCTACGGCCGACAGCAAGTGGGCATGCCAGTACGGGTCCGCAATCTGCCGGGTAATGGACTCCGCGCCCGAAGCCAGCCCCCGGGCGCCCTCATGGTCACCTGCGGCAGCGGTCAGAGGGATCAGCTGGGTGAGTGCTTCCACTTGGTAGTTGGCGTGTGTGGCTGCCTCGGCGGCAGACTGCGCGCTATCGATCAGCTCAAGGGCTTGCTCATGTTGGCCGGACTGGATCATTGTGGCGGCCACAGAGTGGAGCGCTTCCACCTTGTACTGCCAATCGTCCAGCGAACGGGCCAGGTCGACGGCATGGTCGTAGGCCCCGGCGTTGGCGCTCCTGTCAGCTATGTCGACGAGGGCCCTGGCGCGGGTACGGGGCTCGGAAATGCTGCGGGCAATCGCTTCGGCGCGGTTATAGTCACCGCTTTCGGCGACCGCCTCGGCGACATAGCTGAGCGCATGGTGCGGGTAGCGTGCCGATCGGGCGAGTGCCTCGGCGCGCTCGTCGTCTCCGGACTTGGCGGCGGCAAGGGCCACCGAGGCGATCGCTTCGTATTCACCGAAGGGGGACGTCGGGATAAGGCGGGCGAGGGCCACGGCATGGTCGAAGCGGCCCACCTTCGCCCAGGCCACTGCCAGCTTCGCGGTAACGAACTCATTCCGCCTAGACAGAATCTCCCAGCGAGCCGCTAGCTCGATCATCCACCTCAGATCCGGCGAATCGAGGGCTGCGAGGAGCTGCTGCGTGGTCCTAATCTCCGCGAGTGCCGCGTGGTCACTTCCAGTTGCGCGGAACAGGAACTCGTGCCGCTTGAGGTCGCAGGCCAGAGCGGACAAGCTGGTCAGATCGGTACTCGCGAGCAGCCGCGAGTACCCGTGGATGGCGTAGCGAGGAGTGTCGTCGGGCCAGTCGGCCCGCGCGTAGGACTCCACCCACTCATGGACCTTCCGC
>JBJKSR010000364.1:0-12676 GCA_046703965.1 Gammaproteobacteria bacterium
CCTGTGTGGAGGCGGGTGCCGACATGATTTTCCCCGAAGCGGTGCGCTCGCTCGACGAGTACAAGCGCTTCAAGGACGCGGTCAAGGTGCCGATCCTCGCCAACATCACCGAGTTCGGCAAGACGCCGCTGTTGACCCGCGAGCAACTCGCCGGCGCCGGGGTCGACATCCAGCTCTTGTGCTGCGGGGCCTACCGCATGATGAACAAGGCTGCATTGAACTTCTACGAGACGGTGCGCCGCGAAGGCACGCAGAAGAGCCTGATCGAATCGATGCAGTCGCGCGACGAGCTGTACGAGCACCTCGATTACCACCGTTACGAACAGACGCTTGACGAACTGTTCGGCGGCAAGGAAGGTTGAGTCAGCATGAATGATGGAGGCTACAACTGGGATGCCGTTGCCGCCATTTTCGCCGCATTGATCGGCTTGCTGGCGATTTTCATTTCGGCGTATACCGCGTGGAACGTACGCCAGCAAACGCGTGCGCAGGTCTGGCCGCATCTTCAAATTGCGTGGTCCGATACCCGGCAGAGCATACTCGCATTGAATCCCGGTGTCGGGCCGGCGATTGTTCGCAGTGTCGAACTGAAGGTGGATGGCAAGCCGGAAAGGAACTGGCTCCAGGTGTTCAAGGCGCTCGGGCTGGCAAAAGACAACATTCGCTTCCGGCAGTCAACGCTTAACGGGTTCGTATTGTCGCCCGGTGAAACATACAGGTTTCTGGTTATCCCGGATCAATCCAACTACGAACGTTTTGCGGGTCTCGCCCGCCGGCGGATGTCAATCAAGACCTGCTTCTGTTCTACGCTGGGAGACTGCTGGCAGACTTACACTGGCCCGTCCGCAGGCTACACGGGGCATCGCGGGGATTTTGCGGAGGGGTGCTCCCGGGTCCCCGAGGCCGACGAATTTCATGACTGAAACAGCGGTCAAAATCCAAATTTCGAATGAGGTGTGAATGATGAGTGAGGACGCAAAGCCGAGTAAGCCGAAGCCGAAGAAATCCGTCGCTTTGTCCGGCGTCGCCGCGGGGAACACCGCGTTGTGCACGGTGGGCCGCAGCGGCAACGACCTGCACTACCGCGGCTACGACATCCTGGATATCGCCGAGAAGTGCGAGTTCGAGGAGGTCGCGTACCTGTTGATCCACGGCAAGCTGCCGAACAAGGCCGAACTTACGGCCTACAAGATGAAGCTCGGGCGCCTGCGCGGCCTCCCCGGGGTGGTGCGCTCGGCGCTGGAAGAGTTGCCGGCTTCCTCGCACCCGATGGACGTGATGCGCACGGGCGTCTCGGTGCTCGGCTGCACGCTGCCGGAGAAGGACGACCACAACCCGGCGGGCGCGCGCGACATCGCCGACCGGCTGATCGCCTCGCTGGGCTCCATGCTCTGCTATTGGTACCACTGGAGCCATAACGGGCGAATGATCGAAGTCGAGACCGACGACGATTCCATCGGCGGGCACTTTCTGCACCTGCTGCATGGCAGCGTACCGTCCAGGCCGCACGTGCGGGCGATGCATACCTCGCTGATCCTCTATGCCGAGCACGAGTTCAACGCCTCCACCTTCACCTCGCGCGTCATCGCCGGCACCGGCGCGGACATGTACTCCGCGATCACCGGCGCGATCGGCGCGCTGCGCGGCCCGAAGCACGGCGGCGCCAACGAGGTCGCCTTCGACATCCAGAGCCGCTACGACGACCCCGATACGGCAGAGAAGGACATCCGCGAGCGGGTGGCCAACAAGGAGATCGTGATCGGCTTCGGGCATCCCGTGTACACCGTGAGCGACCCGCGCAACAAGGTCATCAAGCGGGTCGCGAAGGAACTCTCGGAAGAGGCCGGCGACACCAAGCTCTTCGACGTCGCCGAGCGGATCGAGTCGGTGATGTGGGACGCCAAGAAGATGTTCCCCAACCTCGACTGGTTCTCCGCGGTGTCGTACCACATGCTGGGGGTGCCCACGGCGATGTTCACGCCGTTGTTCGTGATTGCGCGGACCACCGGCTGGAGCGCCCACGTGATCGAGCAGCGCACGGACGGCAAGATTATCCGCCCGAGCGCCAACTACACGGGTCCGGAAGACCGCAAATTCGTTCCCATCGACAAGAGACCGTAATTCGAAGCCACCTGCAGTAGCGGGTTCAGCCGCGATGAATGGAGACGCCGTGGCGTAATCGCGGCTGAAGCCGCTCCTGCAATTCCGTGCCCGATTAACAGGGGGCGGGTAACGACAATTGAATCGAAAGGAGATAACCGAGTGTCCAGCCACGACATCAAATCCGCCAAGCGCCCCGATCCGGAAAAGGTGCTGACCGACATTGCCGACTACGTCGTCGACTACGGAATCGACAGTGCCGAAGCTTACGAGACGGCGCGTTATGACCTCATGGACACCCTGGCCTGCGGCATGCTGGCGCTGAACTACCCGGCCTGCACCAAGCTGCTGGGACCGGTGGTGCCCGGAGCGACGCTCGAGGGCGGGGCCCGGGTACCGGGGACGGGTTACGAGCTGGAACCGGTGCAGGCGGCGTTCAACATCGGTGCGATGATCCGCTGGCTGGACTTCAACGACACCTGGCTCGCGGCCGAGTGGGGCCACCCCTCCGACAACCTCGGCGGTATCCTCGCCGTGGCGGATTACGTCTCGCGCCGCAACGTGGCGGCGGGCGAGGCGCCGCTCGCCATGAAGGATGTGCTCACGGCCATGATCAAGGCGCACGAGATACAGGGCGTGATCGCGCTGGAGAACTCCTTCAACCGCGTCGGCCTCGACCACGTGCTGCTGGTGCGCCTGGCGACCGCGGCGGTGGTTACGGAGATGCTCGGGGGCTCGCGCGAGCAGATCGTCAACGTGGTTTCGCACGCTTTCATCGACGGCGGTGCGCTGCGCACTTATCGCCACGCGCCCAACGCCGGCCCGCGCAAGAGCTGGGCCGCGGGCGACGCCACCTCGCGCGGCGTGCGCCTGGCGCTGATCGCGCTCACCGGCGAGATCGGCTATCCCACGGCGCTGTCGGCGAAGACCTGGGGCTTCTACGACGTGCTGTTCAAGGGCAAGCCCTTCGAGTTCCAGCGCGACTACGGCAGCTACGTGATGGAGAACGTGCTGCTGAAGATCTCCTTCCCCGCCGAGTTCCACGCCCAGACCGCGGTCGAATGCGCGATGGCACTGCACCCCGAGGTCAAGCACCGCCTCGACGACGTGGAGAAGATCGTGATCGAGACGCAGGAGCCGGGCGTGCGCATCATCGACAAGACCGGCGAGCTCAACAACCCGGCCGACCGCGACCACTGCATCCAGTACATGACGGCCGTGCCGTTGATCTTCGGCCGCCTCACGGCGAGCGACTACGAGGACGAGATCGCGGCCGACCCGCGCGTCGACGCCCTGCGCTCAAAGATGGAAGTGCGCGAGAACGAGAAATTCACGCAGGACTACTACGACCCGGCGAAGCGCTATATCGGCAACGCCGTGCAGGTGTTCTTCAAGGACGGCAGCAAAACGGAACGCGTGGAAGTGGAGTTCCCGATCGGCCACCGCAAGCGCCGTGCCGAGGGCATCCCCGTGCTGGTGAAGAAATTCGAGGACGCGATCGCGGCGCGCCTGTCCGCCGAACAGTGCGCGACCCTCAAGGCACTGTGCGCGGACCAGGCGACGCTGGAGAAGACCTCCGTCACCGACTTCATGGCCCTCTGGCAGGTCTGAGACACCATCGGGGCGGTTGCATCGGGAGGGCGCCAGGGTGAACGGTCGACATCTTCGTCCCGGGGTGCTGCAAGCCGGGGACTGCGTGCCGCAGACGCTGGAAACCGCGCGGACGTTGCCGGCGTACGCGTATGCCGATCCGGCGTTCCATGACTTCGAGCGGGATGTCATCTTCGCCCGCACGTGGCAGTTGGTCGGGCGCGCCGCGCAGTTGCGCGAGGCGGGCGACCACGTGGTGGCCGAGGTGGCCGGGCGGCCGGTCATCGCCGTGCGCGGGAGCGACGGCGTGCTGCGCGGCTTCTTCAACGTCTGCCGCCATCGCGCCGGGCCGCTGGCGCTGGAGAATGGCAACGCATCGCGATTGCGCTGCCGGTACCACGGCTGGACCTACACGCTGGAGGGACGGCTCCGCTCCGCGCACGAGATGGAGGGAGCGGAGGATTTCGACGTGTCCTGCATCCATCTCGACCCGGTCCACGTGGCGGAATGGGAAGGCCTGGTCTTCGCGGCCGTCGAGCAGCCGGCGGCTGGCATGGAAGAACTGATGGCGGACGTCCGCGAGCGCATCCAACCCACGGACCTGTCGAAGATGCGCTTCCGGGCGCGCGACGTCTACGACATCGACTGCAACTGGAAGGCCTATGTCGACAACTACCTCGAGGGCTATCACCTGCCGCACGTGCACCCGGGCCTGAACAGGCTGCTGGACTACCGCAGCTACGCGACGCACACGGCGGACTGGCATTCCTGGCAGCAGAGCCCTCTCGACGGCGATCGCGGGCCGTACCGGGCGGGCGAGGCGTTCTACTACTTCGTCTGGCCCAACCTGATGCTCAACATCCTGCCCGACCGCCTCCAGGTCAACCAGGTGGTGCCGCTGTCGCAGCGCCGGTGCCGCGTCATCTTCGACTACTTCTATATGGATACGGCCTCGGAGGCCGCGCGCGAGGCGATCCGGGCGGACCGCGAGTTCAGCGACGAGGTCCAGAAGGAAGATGTCGCCATCTGCGAGCGCGTGCAGGTCGGGCTGGAATCGGGTTCCTACCGCGCGGGCCGCCTGTCGCCGAAGCGCGAGTCCGGCGTCCACCACTTCCAGGAACTCGTCCGCGCCGCCTGGCGTTCCGCGTAGGCCCGATCCCTGAATAGAAACTCTCGCAATGCCGCAACGCAATAAAAAATCTCGCCAAGGCGCAAAGACGCAAAGGTTTCAGAAAGAAAGACCCCCGACGGGAGTAGGAGCGGCGCGCCGCCGCAATTGCTTGAACTGGATTCCTGCTTTCGCAGAAATGAAGGGATTGTAGGAGCGACTTCAGTCGCGATTTTCTTTCCAACCCCCACTGACTCTCCCTTCCCTGCCGCGCAAGCAAGGAGAAAATTATCTTGTCTTTCTTGGCGGTCTCTGCGCCTCTGCGAGAGTAATTTCTTATGTCTCGCTTCGTTGCGTCTTTGCGCCTTGGCGAGAGATCTTTCCCGTTGCGGTCGTTGCGGCGTTGCGAGAATCTTGTTTCAGGTTTCGGCGGTATTCGTCTTCTTGCGCGTCTGCCAGACATAAACCGGGATGCCGGCGAGCAGCAGCAGGCCGCCCCAGTAGATCGAATCCTTGCCGGTGCCGGCCGCAGCCCACAGCGCAAAGGCGAAGGCGAGGCAGGCGAGGATCACGTTGCGCCACGGCGCACGCGCCGAGCCGCCATGGCGGCGGGCGAGCACGATCTCGGCCATCGCGCAGAACATGTACGGCACCAGCGTGAAGAACGTGGTGAGCAGGATGAGGATATTGAACATCATCACCAGGCCGTGGCTGTAGTTGGCGAGGATCAGCAGCGACGCCAGCACGCTCGAGACGAGCAGCGCGACGACCGGTGTCCCGAACCGCGACTCGCGCGCGAGCACCTTGGGGAACAGGCCGTCGCGCGCGACCGCCTGCGGCAACTGGCCCTGCATCAGTATCCAGCCGTTGAGCGCGCCGAAGCAGGACACCAGCGCCGCGCCGGCGATCAGGTAGCCGGCCCAGCTGCCCCAGATGAGTTTCGCCGCGTCCGCGAACGGCGCGTTCGAATGCGCCAGCGAGGTGCTCGGTATGATTCCCATGACGACCGTGGTGCTCGCAATGTAGAACACCGCCGCGATCACCGTCCCGAGCAGCGTGGCACGCGGAATGGTCCTGTTGGGGTCGCGCACGTGTCCCGCGGGCACGGTGGCGCATTCCAGGCCGAGGAACGCCCACATGGTGAAGGCGGCGGCGGTGTTGATCGAATGGGCCGGCGACGCCGCGCTGTGGCCCTCGACGAGCACGTGCGGGTCGAAATAGAAGGCGCCCGCGACGGCCAGCGCGAGCAGCGGCGAAAGCTTGAGGATGACGGTGATCACCTGCACCTTGCCGGCGGCGTGCACGCCCCAGATGTTCACGGCGGTCAGCACCCAGGTGGCGGCGATGGCTGCCAGTCCGCCGAGCAGCGGCGAGGCGTGCAGCGCCGGGAAGAAGGGCACCAGGTAGCTCGTGAAGGCCACGGCGATCGCGGCATTGGTGCCGAGGATGCTCAACCAGTAGATCCAGGCAATCAGGAAGCCGCCGAGGTCGCCGAAAGCCTCGCGCGGGTACGCATACGGTCCGCCGCCACGCGACACGCGGCGGGCCAGGCTGCTGAACACCCAGGCCAGCTGCTGGGCGCCGAGCGTGCTGAAGCCCCAGCCCCACAGGCTGTAGATGCCGTAGGGCGCGAGCGAGGCGGGGAGCAGGAAGATGCCCGAGCCGACCATGTTGCCGATGACGAGCGCAGTGGCGGTAACGAGCCCGATCTGCCGGCCGCTGACCCGTGTTGTCATTGTTGGCTCCCGGCCGGCGAAGAAACAGGGGCCATCTTACACAAACGGGGCATGCGCCGAGGGGCCCCTCGATCGGTTGCGTAAACTAGGCTCACGGGCCGCGGCCTCGAACGGGGCCGGGTTGTGCCGCCATGACGGGCGTTGGACAGGAGGAATACATGCGATTTGCCGCGTTCGGTTCGATCTGCGTCCTCACGATCGCATTCGCCCTCCTGGGCGCCTTCGTCGCGCCGGCCTGGCTGTGGGGCCTGGTGCCCGCGCTGCCGCTGGCGCTGGTCGGCATCGGGGACCTGGTGCAGCGCGAGCACAACGTGCTGCGCAATTACCCGATCATCGCGCACGCCCGTTTCCTCGCCGAGCGCATCCGCCACCAGGTGCGCCAGTATTTCGTCGAGAGCGATACCGACGGGACGCCGTTCGACCACGACGAGCGCAACATCATCTACAAGCGTGCGCGCGGCATTTCGGCCGCCAAGCCGTTCGGCACCGAGCTCGACGTTTACAACGAGGAGTACGAGTGGCTGAATCATTCGATTGCAGCCACGCGTGAACGGGAAGTCGATGACCTGCCGCGCGTCACGATCGGCGGTCCGCAGTGCGAGCATCCGTATTCGGCTTCCGTGTTCAATATCTCGGCGATGAGTTTCGGCGCAATCGGCCCGCACGCGATCATGGCCCTCAACAAGGGCGCCAGGCTGGGGGCCTTCGCGCACGATACCGGCGAGGGCGGCATCAGCCCCTATCACCGCGAGTACGGCGGCGACCTGATCTGGGAGATCGGCAGCGGCTATTTCGGGTGCCGGCGCGAGGATGGCGGCTTCGATGCCGACCGGTTCCGCGACCAGGCGCGCGAGGAACAGGTGAAGATGATCGAGGTCAAGCTGTCGCAGGGCGCGAAGCCGGGCCATGGCGGGTTGCTGCCGGCGGCCAAGGTGACCGCCGAGATCGCCGCCGCCCGCAACGTGGCGGCGGGGGAGGATTGCGTGTCGCCCGCCTCGCACTCGGCCTACTCCACGCCGGTCGGCCTGCTCGAGTTCGTCGCCCGCCTGCGCGAACTCTCGGGGGGCAAACCTGCCGGGTTCAAGCTCTGTATCGGCCATCGCTGGGAGTTCCTGGCGGTCTGCAAGGCCATGCTCGAAACCGGGATCCTGCCCGATTTCATCGTCGTCGACGGTGCGGAGGGCGGGACGGGCGCCGCGCCCCTGGAACTCTCGGACGGGCTGGGCACGCCCTTGCGCGAGGGCCTGCTGTTCGCGCACAACGCGCTGGTGGGAGCCGGCGTGCGCGACCGGATCCGGATCGGAGCGAGCGGCAAGGCGGTGACGGGGTTCAAGATCGCCGTGAACCTCGCGGTCGGTGCCGACTGGTGCAACTCGGCGCGCGGCTTCATGTTCTCGCTGGGCTGCATCCAGTCGCAAAAGTGCCAAACCGGTCGCTGCCCGACCGGGATCACGACGATGGACCCGCGCCGCCAGCGGTCGCTGGACATCCTGGACAAGGCGCGGCACGTGCATCGCTTTCACTACCACACCGTCCGCGCGCTGGGCGTGGTCACGGCAGCGGCGGGACTCAACCATCCGGGCGAACTCAAGCCGCATCACCTCGACCTCAGGATTTCCTCGGACGAGGTGCGTACCGCCGCCGATTTCTACGACTACCTCCGCGAGGGCGAACTGGTCGAGGGCTGCTCGAATCCCATGTACCGGCACTACTGGGACATGGCCCGCCCCGACAGCTTCGCGCCGGCCGTATGAGGCGGGTGGAATGAGCCCGGCGTCCGAAACGCCGCTCTACGAACCGATCCTTGCCGGCCTGGAGGCGATGCGGATCGCCCCGCCGCCGCAATCGGTGGCCTCGCTGGCCCGTTATCTGGGCATGGTTTCCGAATGGAACCGGGCCTACAATCTCACGGCGATCCGCGACCCGGCGGACATGGTGCACCGCCACGTGCTCGATTCGGCCGCCGCGCTGCCTTTCCTGCGCGGCGAGCGGATGCTCGATGCCGGCAGCGGTGCCGGTCTGCCCGGCCTGGTGCTGGCGCTGCTGGCGCCGGACACGCGGTGGGTCCTGGCGGAATCCACGGGCAAGAAGGCGCGCTTCCTGGAGCGCACGGTGCGCGAACTGGGCTTGTCGGATCGGGTCTCGGTGCATGCCGGCCGGGTCGAGGCATGCCGCCCCGACGCCGGTTTTGATACCGTGACCGCCCGGGCGTTGGCCGACCTGGCGCAACTGGTCCGCTGGACCGCGCCGGGCCTGGCTCCCGGCGGGCGCCTGGTCGCGCTAAAGGGCCGGCCGGTGGCGGTGCAGGCCGAGCTCGCGGCGCTTCCGGCCGGCTGGCGTTCGCAGGTCAACCCGGTTACTCTGCCGGAGCGGGAAGCGGAACGTTGTATCGTGATACTTGAGCGCGGGGACTAGGAGTCGAGAGACGGGACCATGGGACGGATCATCGCGGTAGCGAACCAGAAGGGCGGGGTGGGCAAGACCACGACCGCCGTGAATCTGGCGGCGTCCCTCGCCGCCACCCGCCGCCGCGTCCTTCTCGTCGACCTGGACCCGCAGAGCAACGCGACCACCGGCTGCGGCATCGACAAGCGCAAGCTGTCCGCCACCATGGCGGACGTGCTGCTCGGCGAGGCCGCGCTGGCCGACATCGTGCAGACGCTGGACTTCAACCAGGCGAGCTTCGACATCGCGCCCACCAGCGGCGACCTGACCACGGCCGAGGTACGGCTGGTGACCGAGTTGGGCCGCGAGCATCGCCTGGGGAAGGCGCTCGAGCCGGTGGCCGATCGCTACGATTACATCTTCATTGACTGTCCGCCGGCCCTGAACCTGCTCACCGTCAACGCCCTCAGTGCCGCCGACGGCGTGCTGATACCGATGCAATGCGAATACTATGCGCTGGAGGGGCTCTCCGCGCTGACCGAGACCATCCGGCGCATCCGCGAGACGGTCAATCCCCGGCTCCATATCGAGGGCATCCTGCGCACGCTCTACGATCCGCGCAGCAACCTCACCAGCGACGTATCCGGGCAGCTCATCATGCATTTCAAGGATCAGGTGTACCGCACCGTGATCCCGCGCAACGTGCGCCTCGCCGAGGCGCCGAGCTACGGCACGCCGGTGCTGATCTACGATCGCGCCTCGCGTGGCGCCCTGGCTTACCTGGCGCTGGCGGGGGAAGTCCTGCGGCGCGAGCAGGCGGCGATGCCCGCGGCTGCCGTTTCGTGACCTCGTATCCGTGCGGCGCTGTTAAAATCCCGGCACGATCATGCAACGGGGCAGGCAGCAGGTGACAGCGAAACGGCGCGGCTTGGGACGCGGGCTGGATGCCTTGCTGAGCGACGTGGAGACGGCGCAGGAGGCACCGCGCAAGGGCGAGCGGCTCATGAGCCTGCCGATCGAGCACCTCGAACGCGGGCGCTACCAGCCGCGCAAGGACATCCAGCCGGAGGCGCTTCGCAACCTGGCCGATTCGATCAAGGCCCAGGGCGTGGTCCAGCCGCTCATCGTGCGCGAACTGGACCGGGACCGCTACGAGATCATCGCCGGCGAACGGCGCTGGCGCGCGTCGCAGCTGGCCGGGCTGTCCGAAGTGCCGGCCGTGGTCCGCGAGATAGCCGACCAGGCCGCCGTGGCCATTGCCCTGATAGAAAACATCCAGCGCGAGGATCTCAACCCGCTGGAAGTAGCCGACGCCCTGATTCGCCTCACCGAGGAATTCGAGCTGACGCACGCCGAGGCGGCGAACGCGGTCGGCCGCTCGCGCACGGCCGTAACGAACCTGGTGCGCCTGACCGAACTGTGCCCCGAGGCGAAACGGCTGGTCCGGGAGGGCAAGCTCGCGATGGGCCATGCGCGTGCGCTGCTCTCGCTGCCGGCACGCCAGCAGGCCGATGCGGCGCGCCAGATCGCCTCGCGCGGCCTCTCCGCACGCGAGGCGGAAGCCCTGGTACGGCGCCTCAAGCGGCCCAAGGTGACGGGCGAGGCGCCCCGGCGCGACCCGAACGTTGCCGCCCTCGAACGCGAACTCACCGAACGGCTGGCGACGAAGGTCGCCGTGCAGTCCTCCGGGAAGGGTCGCGGCAAGCTGGTGATTCATTACTCCAGCCTGGACCAGCTCGACGGCGTGCTGGCCAGGCTCCGGCGCGGCTAGCCGCGCGGGCGCGATAGCCGGGCCGTGTAGGCGTGATCCGCTTGCGCGCGCCGCCCCCGCGCGCTAGGCTTGGCGCATGAAACGCACGACGCGGGCATTTCTGTTGACGCTGGTGCTGGTCCCCGCCCTGGCGGCGGCCACCACGATCTACCGCTGGGTCGATTCGAAAGGCGTGGTCCACTACTCCGATCAGCCGCACCAGGGTGCCAAGAAGATCCAGACCGGCACGTTGACGGTCCTGAACTTCAAGACGGCTCCACCGTTGTCCGGCGCGAAAGCCGAGACCGCCGGCCGCCCCGGCCAGGCGGGGCCCTCTTACCAGGTAAAGATTCTTGCCCCGTCGCCGGGCACGACCTTGTGGCCGGTGAACTACAAGGTGAGCGTCCACGTCCGGGTGATGCCCCCGCTGCAGGGCGCGTCGCTCCTGCAGTACCAGTACGACGGCAAGAACGTGGGCAAGCCGACCGCCAGCATGTCGATTGAGCTGCACAAGGTCTACCGCGGCACGCACACGCTGACCGTGACCGTGATGGGACCGAAGGGGCAGAACCAGGGCCAGGCCAGTTCGACGTTCTACGTGCATCAGCACTCGATCCTGCATCCCGGACGCCGGCCGCCGCCGAATGCCGGCGGGGGTGGCGGCGGCAGCTGACGCCCGAATGCCACTCGCCACGCCGCGACGACGTAAGAAAGGAAAGACTCTCGCAACGCCGCAACGTAAGAAGAAAGAAAACTCTCGCAAAGGCGCAGAGACCGCCAAGGAAGAAGAAGGAACGGATTGCTTTTGCTCGCGTAGTGAGGAAGGAGGACTTGAAGGGAATTTGGAAGGCAAATCGCGACTGAAGTCGCTCCTGCCGGCCCAAGTTCGGCTCCTGTGAGAGCGGTCGTCCCGACCGCGAAGGCCTCCGCGGGCACGGCCCTTCCCGACCGGGCGCCGCCGCTTCCACGAAAACCCCCTCATCCGGATCTTCTCCCCAAGGGGGACAAGGAGTAACTGATTTCTTTGCGCTCTCTGCGCCTTTGCGAGAGATATTTCTTTTCGTTGCGGTCGTTGCGTCGTTGCGTCGTTGCGTCGTTGCGAGAGATATTTTTCTTCGCGTGAGTCTTCGATTCCGTGCGTCCGGGCGGCTACCCCGAGAGCTGACGGACGAGGGCGGCGAGGGCCTGTGCCCGGTGGCTCAACGTGTTCTTGAGTCCGGGCTCGAGTTCGGCCGCGGTGAGTCCGCGCTCCGGCAGCAGGAACAGCGGGTCGTAGCCGAAGCCGCCGGTCCCCCTGGGTGCCGTCGCGATTTCTCCGTGCCAGACGCCTTCGCCGATGAGCGGTGCCGGATCGTCGGGGCGCCGCAGGCAGACGGCGACGCAGCGGAAGTTGGCGCGCCGCGAGGCACCGGGACGCGCTCCCAGTGTTTCGAGCAGCTTGCGGTTGTTGGCCGCGTCGTCGCCATGCACGCCGGCGTAGCGGGCCGAATGTACGCCGGGTGCGCCTTCCAGGGCCTCGACTTCCAGCCCGGAGTCGTCGGCAATCGCCGGAAGCCCGGAGACCCGCGACGCTTCGCGGGCCTTGGCCAGCGCGTTTTCGATGAAGGTGGGCGCGTCTTCGGCCACACCTTCGACGCCGAATTCGGACTGGGCCACGGGTTCCAGCCCCAGGGGCTGGAGCAGGCGCAGCAGTTCGGCGAGCTTGCCCCGGTTTCCCGTGGCGATGACGATGCGGCCGCTCACGCGGCGCCGTTCTTGCGGCACTCGCGCTGGCGCTGGAGCAGGGTCTCTATGCCCTTGCGTGCCAGGGCGAGCATGCGGTTCAGTTCGGATTCGTCGAAGGTGGCGCCTTCGGCGGTGCCCTGGATCTCGATGAAATGGCCCGCGCCGTTCATGACGACGTTGCAATCCACGTCGGCTTCGCTGTCCTCGGCGTAGGCCCGATCGAGCACCGGCTCGCCTCTCCTGACGCACCCGCAAACGGCCGCCGCCTGGGCGGTGTCCGGG
>JBJKSR010000365.1:0-3517 GCA_046703965.1 Gammaproteobacteria bacterium
ATCCTATACTGCCCTCGTTCCGGGCGGGCGGCCGTGGTTTCGGCGTCCGCGGACGGAATCGGCCGGAAGGCCGAAGTGCAGGCGCAGCCTGGGGGAGTCGATGTCATGGGCGTCATGCGGTTGCCGCGCAAGGCATGCTGGGTGGTCGGCGCGGTCGTGGCCGTCGCGGCCGCCGGGCTGGCGGCCTGGCTCATGCTGCGCGGGGGGCCGGGCAACGAATACGAGTCGGTGCCCGTCCGCTATGGCGACATCACGCAGACCGTATCCTCGAGCGGCACCCTCAATCCGGTCAAGGTCGTCAACGTGGGCGCCAAGGTGTCGGGCACCGTCCAGGCGATCTACGTGGACTTCAACAGCCGCGTCAAGGCGGGAGAAGTGCTCCTGACCCTGGACCCGACGCTGTTCAAGGCCCAGGTGGCACAAAGCCGGGCGAACCTCCACGCCGCCGAGGCCAACCAGCTTCTGGCCGAAGCCAACGAGCAGCGCGAGCGGGAAATGTTCGCCCAGCACTACGTCTCGCGTTCGGAACTGGACCAGGTGGTTGCGGCGCGCAAGGCCGCCGACGCGCAGGTCGAGCAGGCCAAGGCCCAGCTCGCGCAAAGCGAGACAAACCTGGCCTATACCGTAGTCCATTGGCCGATCGACGGGGTGATAAACAACCGCGTGGTGGACGTGGGCCAGACGGTGGCGGCAAGCTTCCAGACGCCGACGCTGTTCCAGATCGGCCAGAACCTGAAGAAGATGCAAATCGACGCGACTGTCGACGAAGCCGACATCGGCCTGATCAAGCCCGGCGAGCAGGCCACCTTTACGGTGGATGCCTATCCCGGCAGCCAGTTCTCCGGCGTGGTCACCCAGGTCCGGCTCAACCCGACCGTCGTGCAGAACGTGGTTACCTACGACGTCGTCATTTCCGTGGACAATCCGGACGAGCGGCTGCTGCCCGGAATGACAGCGTACGTCAGCATCGTGGTGACCCGTCACGAGCACGTGCTGGTGGTTCCCAATTCCGCGCTGCGTGTTTCGCTCGGTCAGGTCGGATCGGCCCCGGTGCCGCAGGGGCCGGATCGCGGCGTGGTTTACCTGCTGACGCCGGAGGGCCCGAGGCCCGTGCCCGTCGCCGTCGGCATCTCGGACAACCGCAACACCGAGATCTCCGGCGAGGGGATCAAGGCCGGGGACACGGTGGTGGTGGGGCTCGGCCGCCCCGACAAGGCGCGGCGATCGCGGTCGATGCTGCAGGCGCACTGATGGCCGGGCCGCTGATCCGTACCGTCAACCTCGGCAAGCGTTACCTGCTGGCGTCCGGCGCGCTGCAGGCGTTGCGCGATGTCAGCCTGGAAATCGCGGAAGGCGAGTTCGTGGCGGTGATGGGACCGTCGGGTTCGGGGAAATCGACGTTCATGAACGTGTTGGGCTGCCTCGATGTGGCGACCGATGGTGAATATTACCTGCAGGGGCGGGCTACCAGCACAATGAGCGTGAACGAGCGCGCCCGCCTGCGCAACCAGCTGATCGGCTTCGTGTTCCAGAGCTACAACCTGTTGCCGCGTCTGGGGATCCTCGACAACATTGGCCTGCCGCTGGTCTATGCGGGGGTTGCCACCGCCGAGCGGAACCGTCGCGCCCAGGCCTTGCTGGAGCAGGTCGGGTTGGCCGACTACGGTTCGTTCTTCCCGCCGCAGCTCTCCGGCGGCCAGCAGCAGCGGGTGGCCATAGCGCGCGCCCTGATAAACGATGCGCCCCTGCTGCTTGCCGACGAGCCGACCGGCAACCTCGATACCCGGACGTCGGAAGAGATCATGGCGGTCTTCGAGCGTCTCAACGCGCAGCGCCGCATCACCGTGGTGCTGGTGACGCACGAGGCGGACATCGCCGCCCATGCTTCGCGGCTGATCCGCTTCCGCGACGGCAGGGTGGAGTCGGATTCGCCCACCCCTCCGGTCAACGCGCGGGAACCGGAGCGGGCATGAAGCTCAAGCCGTTGCTGGGCGAGGCCCTGAACGCGATGCGCGTCAACCGGTTGCGCACCGTGCTTACCATGCTGGGGCTGATCATCGGCGTCGCGGCCGTCATCGCCATGCTGGCGGTCGGTAACGGGGCCCGCAACGCGGTGAATAACGTCATCGCCTCGATGGGCAGCAACCTGCTCATCGTTCTCTCCGGGCCGCAGAGTTCCGGGGGCGTGCGCTTCGCAACCGGCAGCGCGCCCACGCTGACGCTGGGAGACGCCGATGCGATCCGGACATTGCCGGGCGTGGTTTCCGTGGCGCCGGGCAGCGGCGGTCCCGCGCAGATCGTGTATGGCCCCAACAATTGGAGCACCATGGTCATGGGCACCAACCAGGACTATCTCAGGATCCGGGACTGGCCGCTGCTGGAAGGCTCCAACTTCTCCGTGAGCGAGATCCGAAGCGCCGCGCGCGTCGCCATCATCGGTCAGACGGTCGCCGCGAACCTGTTCGGCGCCGCGGACCCGGTCGGACAGGTCATCCGGATATCGCGCAGCCCTTATCTCGTCATCGGTCTGCTCTCAGTCCGGGGTCAGAGTTTCGGCGGGCAGGACCAGGACGATACCGTGCTGATACCGGTTACCACGGCGCTGCGCAAGCTGTTCGGCTCGCAGTTCGCCGACAGCGTGCGCTACATCATGGTGCAGGGCAGCGGACCCACGGTGCTGGACCAGGTGCAGGCCGAGATCGACTCGCTGCTGCGTCAGCGCCACCACATTTCCGCCCACAAGGAAGCCGATTTCAACATCCGCAACCTGACCCAGTTCGTCAACGCGGCGGCCTCGACCACCCGCATCATGTCGCTGCTGCTGGGGGCGATCGCCTCGATCTCGCTCATCGTGGGCGGCATCGGGATCATGAACATCATGCTGGTCTCGGTCAGCGAGCGGACGCGGGAGATCGGCCTGCGCATGGCGCTCGGCGCGCGCCCGTCCGACGTGCTTCAGCAGTTCCTGGCCGAGGCGCTGCTGGTTTCGCTGGGCGGTTGCATACTGGGCCTGATCATCGGCATCGGCACCATAGAGGTCGTCAAAGTCCTCTTCCATCTCAACAGCCAGGTCACGCTGGGTTCGGTTCTGGTCGCCTTCGCCGTCTCGCTCACGGTGGGCGTGTTCTTCGGCTGGTATCCGGCACGCAAGGCGGCCCGGCTCGAGCCCATCGAGGCGCTCCGGTACCAGTAGTCGCTACGGTGGGCTTTCCGCTTCAGGCGTCCCGGAAGCGTCCCTTCCGCGGTGGCCCAGGTCGGCGAGCGTGGTGCGCCCGAGCGCCTCGACGCGGGCCGTATGCATCTTTCCGAGGAGGCCGCGCAGCAACCCGGGTTCCGAAGCGGGCACTTCTCCGCGCGCGGCTTCGAGTACTTCGGCCACGGTGATCGTTTCCGCGCTGCGGGCCAGCGAAAATCCCCGGCTGCCGGCGCGCAGCAGCAGCCCCGCCTCGACCAGGTGCTCGAGCACGGGCTCCAGGCGCAGCCCCGACACGCCGATCAGGCCGACGCAGTCGCCTAC
>JBJKSR010000366.1:0-3988 GCA_046703965.1 Gammaproteobacteria bacterium
AGCAGCGGCAGGTCGCAGGCGTCAGTAATGCGGCGGATGTCGGTCAGCACGTCGTCCATCGTGGAAATGCCGAGGTCCGGCATGCCCAGCGAATTGGCCGCCACGCCGCCGCCGGACAGGTACAACGCCTTGTGGCCGGCATCCTTCGCCAGGCGCGCGGTATAGGCGGTGATCGCCCCCACCACCTGCAGCGGGGGATCGGCTTGTACTGCGGCCCGGAAGCGGGCCCCGGCGGATTCCTGGGACATGGTCAAGATCCGTTTCGCTGGGGTTTTCCGATCCATTTTAACCGGTTAGCCTCCACTCCCCTTCCCGCCTGCGGTGGCAAGGGATCGAGAGAAAGATTCTCGCAGAGGCGCAAAGACCGCAAAGATTGACGGAACAATACGCAAGGAGCGGGCTACGCACTCGATGCGTTCTTCTTATCCCCCTCCGGTTCCCCATTCCGCGCTGCGCGAGCAGGAGGAGAGACACCGCATTTTTCCTTTGCGGTCTTTGCGCCTCTGCGAGATTTTCAATGTATCAGAAATGACCCTGGGTGCCCTGCCCCGTGGTGAAGAGCTCTTCCTGGGCGGCGAAATCCGATTCGTCGACGAAGCCCGACAGGCCGACCCCGACCAGGCGGTAGAGCGTGTCCGGCGGGCGATCGACGCGCTCGCGCAGGGCGCAGGCAATGTCGGCCAGCTCCCGCGCCGAAGCGGGATATGTCGAAGGCGTCAGGCTACGCGTCAGTATGCGGAAATCGGCGGTCTTGAGCTTGAGCACGACCGTGCGCGCCACGCGGCCCTCCTCGCGTTCCGCGCCGCGCCAGGTCTTCTCCGCGAGGCGGCGGATGTGGGGCTCGAGCTGGTCCAGGCGCAGGTCATGGTCGAAGGTATCTTCGGCGGACACCTGGAGGGTGGGCCGGTCGGTTTCGACGGGATTCTCGTCGATGCCGCGCGCCAATTCATGGAGCCGCCGCCCCCAGCGGCCGAAGCGCTGCTCGAGCAGTTCCCGGGGAAGGGCGCGCAACTCCCCGACCGTGGTCACTTGCAACTCCGCCAGCCGCTGCTTCATCACCTTCCCCACACCGGGCAGCTTGCCCACCGGCAGCGGCGTCAGGAACGCCTCGACCCGCGCCGGCCGCAGGACGAACAGACCGTCCGGCTTGCGCCAGTCGGAGGCGATCTTGGCGAGGACCTTGTTGGGTGCGACCCCGGCCGAGGCGGTGAGTCCGGTCTCGCGACGAATCTCGCGGCGGATTGCCTGGGCGATGGCCGTAGTGGAAGCCAGGCGGACTTTCGGCCGGGTCACGTCGAGGTAGGCCTCGTCCAGCGACAGCGGCTCGATCAGGTCGGTATAGCGGGCGAAGACGGCCCGCACCCGGCTGGAAACGGCCTTGTAGCGCGGAAAATCGGGCGCCACGAATACCGCCTCCGGGCACAGCCGCTCGGCGCGCAGCGCGGGCATCGCCGAATGGATGCCGAAACGGCGCGCCTCGTAACTGGCGGCACACACCACGGAGCGCGCCCCGCGCCAGGCGACCACCACGGGACGGCCGCGCAGGGCCGGATTGTCGCGCTGCTCCACCGAGGCATAGAACGCATCCATGTCGACGTGAATGATTCTGCGCCGGGATGTCGTCACGGTTACAACGAACCTGCGGGTACGCCGGGTATCCAGCTTAGCCCAGTCCCCGCCACGGATCGCCGCCCGGAAACGCGGTCTCGCGACCCCGGCGATGCCCGTGCTCAGCAGCGGACGCGCTGGCGGGCAAAAGCGGCCCCGAGACAATCGCGTACCGCGGCGCCCAGATGACGCTCGACCAGGCACAGATAGGCCGCGGCGAACTCGGGCCCGTGGGCCGCGATCATGCCATGTCGGCGCATGCTGGCCGGGTGGGCGATCTCGTGCAGCAACACGGGCAACGTGCGCGACCAGCGCGGAAAGGAAAAGAGCACGCCGTGCCGGCGCGGATCGTACGCACTATAGGCATGGCGCGTGCCGCGCCCGTCCTTGACGCGCACCGGCCCGAGCCTGCCGAAGGTGTCGGCGAACCAGGGATCGGCGATTGCACCGGTGACGAAACCCTCGACCGCGCCCAGTTCCAGCCGCGGCCAGGCGGTGTCCGCGTGCGGGCCGAAGGCTTCCCGCTCGGCCCGGTAGACCCGGGCGCGCTGGCTGTCGCGGGGCCGTTGCGCCATGCGCCGTCTCGGGAGCGGGTTCAGAACGTCTCCTAGTAGACTTCGAGGAACATGCGCGGCCCCGGCCGCACGTGCCGCTTGAACTCCTCGGGGGTGTAATCCAGCGGTTGCTTGCCCTCGGGCGGGTTGCGCAGCGCGATGTAGTCGTCGAGCCCCGCCTGCAGCAGTTCGCGGTAGATGGACCACTCCATGTCCTTGATGCCGCACACGTAGATCAGCGTGTTGGGCTGCGCGAGCGTGGCCCGCAGCGTTTCGTTTTCGCTGATCTCGTGGTGGACGTAGCGCTTGAATCCGTTCGCCCGCCGCGCCTCGCGCGAGATCACCGGCCGGTAGCTGAAGTTCGACAACCTGTGCGCCGCGTCCGCGAACAGATCGTGGTACATGTAGTCCGTGCGGTAGGGCACCCCGACGAACAGGTGCACGGGCACGTCGACGCCGGCGCGCATCAGGTCCATCGTCATGGCACGGAACGGTGCGAGCCCGGTCCCGGTGGCGAAGAACACGTAGTTGAACCGCTCCGGGTCGGTCGGGAGCAGGAACCGCTTGCCGGCGGGTCCGGTCATCTCCACCTCCTCGCCGGGCTGCAGGTCGCAGAGAAAGTTCGAGCACACGCCGAGATACAGCCGGTGCGTCTGCGGCCTTTCCTCGAGCACCCGCTTGACCAGGGTCGAGACCAGGCGCCCCTTGCCGTCCTCGCCGTCCGACGGCGAGCTGACCGAGTACAGGCGCAGTTTGTGCGGCCTGCCGTCGGCATCGGTGCCGGCGGGAATCACTCCGAAGCTCTGTCCCGCGCGCAGGCGGCCTTCCAACGGCGTGCCGCCGACGTCGAAGGTCACGTGGCGCACGAAATTCGGGCTCGCCTCGGCGGTGACAATCCGCGACTCGACCAGCGGCACGCGCACCGGTTCCTTCGCCCGGCACAGGTTGATCGCCACCTCCGGCATCGTCGGCGTCATGTCGATCATTTCATCCAATGCGGTAATCTCCTCTATTCTCAATCGGTCCATGCCGGCCGACGCCATTGCGCGCAACCGTCCCGGTGAATACTGCCCTCCACGTCGAATGCATGCGCCGACGGTGCCGCCTGCCGAACGCCCGGGGCCGCGGTCGCCGCAGTAGCTCGGGCGCCCCGATGAACGGGCCGATAGCGGCGATGTAATACACCCCGGGGACGGACCGTAAAATCACCGGGACACGGGTGCCACGGCAGGCTGCTTGCCAAGCGGGCGGCCTTCTTCGCGGAATTCGACGATATTTTGAATTTTATCATGCGGTTGGCGGGCACCGCCGCCACGTCGCAGGCGCCGCCTCAGCCCAGGGCGCGGGCGAAGAGCCGGCGCATGTGCTCGTCGAAAAGCACGAAGCGTATCAGGCGCACCCGATCGAGTTCCGGGGCCGCCTGACGCACCGCCTCGACGCTCACCCGCGCCGCCTCTTCCGCCGGATAGCCGAAGACACCCGTGGAAATCGCCGGAAAGGCCACGCTGCCGATGTCCCCGGCTTCCGCCAGCCGCAGCGCATTGCGGAAGCAGGCGGCCAGCAGTTCCGGAGCCGGCTCGTCCCGGCCATACACCGACCCAGGCAATGGATCACCCACCGGTTGGGCAGGTCGTGCCCGCCGGTAATCACCGCCTCGCCCGGGGCGATCGGGGCCAGGGGACGGCACTCCCGGGCCAGGCCGGGCCCGGCCGCGCGATGAATCGCCCCCGCGACCCCGCCGCCCGGCATCAGTCGCGCATTGGCCGCGTTGACGACGGCCTCGATGTCCGGCTGGCGGGTAATGTCGCCCTTTGTCGCTTCCAACG
>JBJKSR010000367.1:0-5393 GCA_046703965.1 Gammaproteobacteria bacterium
TCCATGGACTCGGCGACGTGCAGTACGGTGAAATGATCGAGTTCGAGAACGAGACCTACGGCCTCGCGCTCAACCTGGAGCGTGACTCGGTCGGCGCGGTCGTGCTCGGCGACTTCACGGGCATCGCCGAAGGCAGTACCGCGAAGACGACCGGGCGCATCCTCGAGGTGCCGGTGGGCGAGGCGCTGCTCGGCCGAGTTGTCGACGCGCTCGGCAACCCGCTCGACGGCCGCGGCCCGATCAAGGCCGAAGAGACCTATCCGATCGAACAGGTCGCGCCCGGCGTGATCACCCGCCAGTCGGTATCCCAGCCGGTGCAGACCGGCCTCAAGGCGGTGGACTCGATGGTGCCGGTGGGCCGCGGCCAGCGCGAGCTGATCATCGGCGACCGCCAGACCGGCAAGACCGCGGTGGCGATCGACACGATCATCAACCAGCGCGGCACGGACATCAAGTGCATCTACGTGGCTATCGGGCAGAAGGCGTCGTCGGTCGCGAGCGTGGTCGCGAAGCTGGAAGAAACCGGTGCCCTCGAGCACACGATCGTGGTCGTTGCCTCGGCGGCGCAGACCGCGGCCCTGCAGTACATCGCCCCCTACGCGGGCTGCGCGATGGGCGAGTACTTCCGCGACAACGGCCAGGACGCGTTGATCATCTACGACGACCTCACCAAGCAGGCCTGGGCGTACCGTCAGATTTCCCTCCTGCTACGCCGGCCGCCGGGCCGCGAAGCCTATCCCGGCGACGTGTTCTACCTGCATTCGCGCCTGCTCGAGCGCGCGGCGCGGGTGAATGCGGAATACGTGGAGCAGGCGACCGGCGGCAAGGTCAAGGGCAGGACCGGCTCGCTGACCGCGTTGCCCATCATCGAGACCCAGGCGGGCGACGTATCCGCGTTCGTGCCCACCAACGTGATCTCGATCACCGACGGCCAGATCTTCCTGGAGACGGACCTGTTCAACGCCGGCATCCGCCCGGCGATCAACGCCGGCCTGTCGGTGTCGCGCGTGGGCGGCTCGGCCCAGACCAAGATCATCAAGAAGCTGGGCGGCGGCGTGCGTATCGCGCTCGCCCAGTACCGCGAGCTCGCGGCCTTCGCCCAGTTCGCCTCGGATCTCGACGACGCCACGCGGCGCCAGCTCGAGCGCGGCCAGCGGGTCATGGAACTGATGAAGCAGAAACAGTACTCGCCGCTGTCGGTCGCGGAGATGGCCTTCTCGCTGTTCGCCGCCAACGAGGGTTTTCTCGACGACGTGGAGATCGAGAAGATCGGCAGTTTCGAGGCCGGGCTCTTCGACTATCTGCGCGGCGAGCAGAAGCCGCTGCTTGACCGGATCAACGAGAGCGGCGACTACAACGACGAGATCGCGGGCGAGATGCGCAAGGCGCTGGAACACTTCAAGGCCCACGGGGCCTGGTAAGGGGAGCGTTATGGCCGCTGGCAAGGAAATCCGCACCAAGATCGGCAGCATCCAGAACACGCAGAAGATCACCAAGGCGATGGAGATGGTGGCTGCGAGCAAGATGCGCCGGGCCCAGGAGCGCATGGCCGCGGCGCGCCCGTATGCCGAGCGCATCCGGGTGGTCGCGCGCCACATCGCGCGTGCGCTGACCGAATACCGCCACCCGTTCCTGGAAGAGCGGGAGGTCCGGAACGTCGGCATCATCGTGGTCGCCACGGATCGCGGCCTGTGCGGCGGCCTGAACGTGAACCTGTTCCGGCGTACGCTGCAGGTGGTGAGCGAGTGGCGGGAGAAGGGGGCCGGCGTCAAGCTCGGCCTCATCGGCACCAAGGCGGGTGCGTTCTTCAGGCACGTCGGCGGCAACGTGATTGCCCAGGCCGACCACCTCGGCGATACACCCGAGGTGAGCGACCTGATCGGTCTCATGAGCGTGATGATCAGCGCCTACGACGAGGGCGAGATCGACCGCCTGTTGATCGTGGAAAACCGCTTCGTCAATACCATGAGCCAGACGCCGCGCGTGGTGACTCTGCTCCCCATCCCGCCGGCGGAGGACGAGTCCATCCGCGACGGCCAGTGGGACTACATCTACGAGCCCGAAGCGCGGCCGGTGCTCGATTTCAGCCTGCGCCGCTACATCGAATCCCTGATCTTCCAGGCCGTGGTCGAGAACGTGGCGTGTGAAATGGCGGCCCGCATGGTGGCCATGAAGAGCGCTTCGGAGAATGCCGGCGAACTCATCGACGAACTGCAGCTGGCCTACAACAAGGCCCGGCAGGCGGCGATCACGCAGGAAATCGCGGAAATCGTGGGCGGCGCCGCGGCAGTCTGACGGCACGGCCGCAGCGATACGGATTACTGAGATTATGGAGAAGACCCTTGAGTAAGGAAGAAATGAGCAAAGGAACGATCGTACAGATCATCGGTGCGGTCATCGATGTGGAATTTCCGCGCGACAACGTACCTCGTGTTTACGACGCGCTGATAGTCGACGAGGCGGGGCTCACCCTGGAAGTCCAGCAGCAGCTCGGCGACGGCGTGGTGCGCGCGATCGCGATGGGCGTGTCCGAGGGGCTGCGGCGGGGACTCGAGGTCACCAACACGCGCGAGCCGATCAAGGTGCCGGTGGGCAAGGCCACGCTGGGTCGAATCCTGAACGTGCTCGGCGAGCCCGTGGACGAGGCCGGCGAGGTGAAGACCGACGAACGCTGGTCCATCCACCGCAAGGCGCCGGGCTTCGAGGAGCAGGCCGGCAGCCAGGAGCTGCTGGAGACCGGCATCAAGGTCATCGACCTGTTGTGCCCGTTCGCCAAGGGCGGCAAGGTCGGCCTGTTCGGCGGTGCCGGCGTGGGCAAGACGGTCAACATGCTCGAGCTCATCCGCAACATCGCGGCCGAGCACTCGGGTCTGTCGGTATTTGCCGGCGTGGGCGAGCGGACCCGCGAGGGCAACGACTTCTACCACGAGATGAAGGACTCCAACGTCATCGACAAGGTGTCGATGGTGTACGGTCAGATGAACGAACCGCCGGGCAACCGCCTGCGCGTCGCCCTGACCGGCCTGACCCAGGCGGAATACTTCCGCGACGAGGGCCGTGACGTGCTGATGTTCATCGACAACATCTACCGCTACACGCTGGCCGGCGTCGAAGTTTCGGCGCTGCTCGGGCGCATGCCTTCCGCCGTGGGCTACCAGCCGACGCTGGCCGAGGAAATGGGCCAGCTCCAGGAGCGCATCACCTCCACCAAGACCGGCTCGATCACCTCGGTGCAGGCGGTGTACGTGCCTGCCGACGACCTGACCGACCCGTCGCCGGCCACCACCTTCGCGCATCTGGACGCGACCATCGTCCTCTCCCGCGCGATCGCCGAGCAGGGCATCTACCCGGCGGTCGATCCGCTCGACTCCACCAGCCGCCAGCTCGACCCCAACGTCATCGGCCAGGAGCATTACGATACGGCGCGTGCGGTGCAGAACACGCTGCAGCGCTACAAGGAGCTGCGCGACATCATCGCCATCCTGGGCATGGACGAGTTGTCCGAGGAAGACAAGCTGGTCGTGGCGCGTGCGCGGAAGATTTCCCGTTTCCTCTCCCAGCCCTTCTTCGTGGCCGAGGTCTTCACGGGCATGGCCGGCAAGTACGTGCCGCTCGCCGAGACCATCCGCGGCTTCAAGGGCATCGTCGAAGGGGAGTACGACCACCTGCCCGAGCAGGCCTTCCTGATGGTGGGCAGCATCGACGAGGCCGTTGCCAAAGCGAAGGAAGTCGCCTAAGTGTCCGTTGTTCATGTCAACATCGTCAGCGCCAGCGAGGCCATCTTCGACGGCGAGGCCGAGATGGTCTTCGCGCCGGCCGAGATGGGCGAAGTCGGCATCCTGCCGCAGCACGCGCCGTTGCTGACGCGACTCAAGCCCGGCGCGGTACGCCTGCGGCTGCCGGGCGGCGAGGAGCGTGAGTTCTTCGTCACCGGCGGGTTGCTCGAGGTGCAGCCGCACGTGGTCTCGGTGCTTGCCGATACCCTGGTACGCGCCCGCGAACTGGACGAGCAGGCCGCGCGCGACGCCAAGGAACGCGCGGAAGAAACCCTGGCGGGCAAGCACGGGGAGGTCGATCTGGAGCGGGCCCGCGAGGAACTGATCCAGGCCGAGGCGCAGTTGCGCATGATCGAGGAGCTGCGCAAGAACCGCCGCGGCAGTTAGCCCGGCCGCTACCCGGGCGGGCCGGCGGCCGAAACGGCAGGGTTGCCGTTGCTGTGGCGCAAGGTGCCTGCGCCGTTTGCCCGAACGACGCAATACACGGAGGTATCCCCGGTTTTGACACGCGCGCACCGATCCTTCACATCAGCGCTTCGGAGACCGTCCGGCCTCGCGCGTCCCGCGGGGCCGATTCCCGCCGCAAGGCGGAGCCCCGGCGTCGCTGGCGGCGGGCGTTCATATCCATGCGGCACTTGATACGCTATCGTATGCGTTCGCAGTCGTTTCCCGGGGGGATGTCCGCATGGCGTTGAGCATCGTGATCCTTGCCGCCGGCGAGGGCAAGCGGATGCGCTCCGCCCGACCCAAGGTCCTCGCCGAGCTGGCCGGGCGGCCGCTGCTGGCCCATGTCGTGGAGACTGCACGGGCCCTGGCCCCGGAGCGCATCGTGGTCGTGGTGCACGGACCGGGCGGGCGCGAGGTTCGGGCAATCTTCCCCGACGACGACCTGGTCTGGGTCGAACAGGCGGAGCGTCAGGGTACCGCCGACGCGCTGGCGGCCGCCTTGCCGGATTTGCCGGCCGGGGGCGAGGTGCTGACGCTGTGCGGCGACGTGCCCCTGCTGGATTCCGGTACGTTGGCGAAGCTGGCGGCGACAGCCGGCCAGGGCGCTCTGGCCTTGCTTACGGCGCGGTTGGACGATCCCGCGGGCTACGGGCGCATCCTCCGCGACCCGGATGGACGGGTCACCAGGATCGTGGAGGACCGCGATGCCGACGACGGGCAGCGCCGCATTACCGAAGTCAATACCGGTGTGATGGCCGCCCCGGTCGAAAGACTGCGCGAGTGGCTGCCTCGCATCGGCAACGACAACGCCCAGGGCGAATACTACCTGACCGACACGCTGGAGCTAGCGGTCGCCGACGGGGTGGCCGTGCACCCGGTCCTGGCGGACGATCCGGCGGCCGCCTGCGGCGTCAATACGCGCGCGCAGTTGGCGGCGATGGAAGGCGAGTTGCGCCGGCGGAATGCCGAAGCGCTGATGCGGGCCGGCGTGAGCCTGGTGGACCCATCGCGTATCGACGTGAGGGGGACGCTGGAATGCGGTCCCGACGTGGTCATAGAGCCGAATTGCCTGTTCGAGGGCCACGTGGTTCTGGGGGCGGGCGTCCGCGTGGGCGCGGGAGCCGTGGTACGCGACGCCGTGATCGGCGATCAGGTGGAATTGCGCCCCTA
>JBJKSR010000368.1:0-6956 GCA_046703965.1 Gammaproteobacteria bacterium
CACGGTCGTTTGCGGTCCCGGAAGTATTGAGCAGGCACATAAACCTGACGAGTTCATCGAGCGCCCGCAACTCGCAGAATGTGAGGCCTTTTTGGATCGCTTGGTCGATCGGCAGTTGGTACAAGGCTGACTGGTGCGCTCTCCTCCGAGCGCAGACTTGCGAGTCGGGCGATACCCGCCTTCACGACGGCGGTGACTCCGGAACCCTCAGGATACCGCGGCGCGAAGTGCTCGCCCCGTGTCCGGCCGGCATCTCACCGGGCCCGCGAGACTCTCGCGCCTGGGACTCGGATGGGGAGATTGTGCGGTGCAGATGCCATCAACGCGTCCACGGGGTTCACCGGTAAGCTGCAGCGCGACCCGCAGTTGGGCACGAATCCGACTTCGGACTTTTGTGCGCGACTCTGCCACAGCGGACCCCCATGGCTCGGTCTTGCGATTGTGCATCGTGTGGGGCAGGCTGACGCCACTGCCGTCGTGCAGAGCGGGTGAGGCATTCGGTTCGGCTGCGCGTCAGACAGGCGGGCCGAGGAGTACCGCAGCCCGAAGTCGAGCGCATACCGCGGTGTAACTCGAACGAGGAGAGATCGGTGGATGTCCGCATCACATTGCATGTCGATGGCCAAGCCCGTGCGCTCACGGTCGACACGCGCACGACGCTGATCGATGCCCTGCGCGAGCGATTGGGCGTGATATCCGTAAAGAAGGGCTGTGACCACGGCCAAAGCGGCGCGTGCACTGTCCTGCTCGACGGACGGCGTGCGATCACGTGTCTGTCGCTCGCTGTAGCCCACGACGGTGCGACCATCACGACGGCGCAAGGACTGGTGCGTGACGGCGTGCTGCATCCGATGCAGCACGCCTTTCTCGAACACGACGCTTTGCAGTGCGGCTATTGCACGCCGGGGCAGATCTGCTCGGCCGTCGGGATGCTCGAGGAGGTGAAGGCCGGTCATCCGAGTTTCGTCACCCGGAGTCTCACGGGGCCCGTTCCATTGAGCGACGAGGAGATTCGCGAGCGGATGAGCGGCAATCTGTGTCGGTGCGGCGCCTATGTGAACATTATCGCGGCGATCCGTGCCGCCGCTGCGCGGGAGGACCGTGGATCGTGAACCCGTTTGCCTACGAGCGTGCTGCAGATGCGGCCTCGGCGGTGGCCCGGGTGGCCGCGCATCCGAATGCCGTATTCCTGGGCGCCGGCACCAATTTGGTCGACCACATGAGGCTCGGTCTTGTTCGCCCGGAATTACTGGTCGACGTCACACGATTGCCACTCGATCGAATAGAGGAATTGCCGGATGGTGCAGTGCGGATCGGTGCGGCAGTTCGCAACTCCGATCTTGCTGCCGACAAGCTGATCCGCGAGCGCTACCCGATGCTATCCCAGGCGCTGCTGGCAGGGGCGTCCGGTCAGCTGCGAAATCTGGCGACGACCGCAGGGAATCTTCTCCAGCGCACGCGCTGCCTTTATTTTCAGGACATCACGACCCCCTGTGGTAAGCGCGATCCCGGTGCCGGCTGCTCGGCGATCGAGGGTTTCAATCGCGACCACGCGGTTCTCGGAGCTTCGAGGTATTGCGTGGCAACCCATCCGTCGGACATGGCCGTCGCGTTGGCCGCACTCGATGCTTCGGTGGTGGTGCTCGGGCCGCAGGGTGAGCGGCGGGTCCGACTGGTCGATCTGTATAGGCTGCCGGGCGATATGCCCGAGCGGGACACGGTGCTCGGACATGGCGATCTGCTGACGGGGGTAGAGGTTCCGCTGCTGCCCCTGGCGACACATTCGGCCTACTATAAAATTCGAGATCGCGCTTCGTACGCATTCGCGCTAGTTTCTGTGGCAGCAGCGCTCGAGGTGCATCACGGTCGCGTGCGCGATGTGCGCATTGCGTTCGGAGGAGTCGCTCACAAACCTTGGCGGGCTGAGCGCGCGGAAACGGTGCTCCGCGGCGCTCCGGCGACGCAAGACAGCTATCGGCGCGCTGCAGATGTCGAACTGAGCGAGGCGCGCTCGCTCCAGCACAACGGCTTCAAGATTCCAATGGTCCGCAACATCCTGATCGTGCTACTGCGGCGCCTCGCTGCGGGAGCCTCCACATGAAACTGCTTGAGCCACACGCGATGGGGCGTTCGCTGGCGCGCCTCGATGGCGCGGTGAAAGTTCAGGGAGCGGCGCCTTACGCTGCCGAGCAGCCGGTCGAGAGTCCCGCGTATGTGATTGCGCTGCAGTCAACCATTGCGCGCGGCAGGATCGCGTCGATCGACGTGCGGGCCGCGCAGGCCGTCGAGGGCGTCCTCGCAATCCTGACACATGAGACGGCTTCGAAGCTCGCCTTCGACGAAAACAAGGAATTGTGGATACTGCAGTCGGGCGAAATTCACTTCCGCGGGCAAATCATCGCTGCCGTCATTGCCGAGACTCCTGAATCGGCCGGATATGCGGCAGATCTCGTACGCATCGAGTATGAACAAGCGGCGCATGATGCCGAGTTCAGGGCGGACCGGAGTGACCTTTATGCGCCCGAATTCGTCAACCCGCATTACCCGGCGGATACCGACGCGGGCGATTCCGAGGCGGCGCTCGCTTCGGCCGCATTTACGATTGATGCAACGTACACCACGCCGATGGAGCATAACAGTCCCATGGAGCCGCACGCCACGACTGCTATCTGGCGAGAGGGCACACTGACACTCTATGACTCGACGCAATTCGCTCATGGTGTCCGCAGAACGCTGGCGGAACTCCTGGATATCGATCCCACTCACGTTCGCGTCGTCTCGCCGTATGTGGGAGGCGGGTTCGGTTGCAAAGGCGAGGCTCATGCGCACAATGTGCTTGCGGTGCTCGCGGCACGTAAGGTGCCGGGACGCCCCGTCAAATTGGCACTGACGCGTCAACAGATGTTCTGTCTGGTCGGCTATCGCACGCCGACGATCCAGCGATTTCGTCTCGGCGCGGGGCGTGACGGTCGGCTGACGGCAATCATGCACGAGGTTATCGAGCAGACTTCGCGCTTTACGGAATTTGCCGAGCAGACCGCAGTCGCGACCCGACTGATGTATGCCGCCCCTAATCGCCGGACCTGTCACCGTCTTGCGGCGCTTGATGTCCCGGTCCCGACCTGGATGCGGGCGCCGGGCGAAGCGCCGGGAATGTTTGCGGGAGAAGTTGCGATGGACGAGCTTGCGGTCGCCTGTGGTCTCGACCCGATCGAGCTGCGCGTCCGCAACGAGCCGGAGCGTGACCCGCAGTCGGGTAAGCCCTGGTCTGCTCGACACCTCGTCGACTGTTTGCGCGAGGGTGCGCGCCGATTCGGCTGGGAGCGCCGCAACCCGAAACCGCGACACGACCGAGAAGGCGAGTGGCTTGTCGGCATGGGGGTTGCCAGCTCGACCTACCCGCGCTATACGCTGCCGGGGTCACGTGCCGTTGTGCGCTTCGGTCTCGAGGGTCGGTATGTCGTGGAAATCGGCGCCGCCGACCTTGGCACGGGCGCTTGGACCGTTCTGACGCAGATCGCGGCTGATGCGTTGGGTTGTCCGGTGGAGGCGGTGACGCTTCAAATCGGCGACACAGAGCTTCCATTCGCGTCGGTGGCGGGAGGGTCTTCGGGTACCGCGTCCTGGGGATCCGCGATTGTGGCTGCGGCACGCGCGTTCCGGGCGGCTCACGGCGAGACGCCGGTGCCTGGCGCACAAGCGGCCGCCGATATGCCCCCGACACCCGGCGAAGAGCGGTTATCTAACCATTCCTTTGGGGCGCAGTTCGCGCAGGTAAGCGTTCGAGTGGAAACTGGCGAGGTTCGGGTTACCCGCCTGCTGGGCGTTTTCTCGGTGGGTCGGGTCATCAATCCGGGTCTGGCACGTTCACAGTTCATTGGCGGCATGACCATGGGTCTGTCCATGGCGCTGCACGAGGAAAGCGTTCTCGATCCCCGCTTCGGTCACGTCATGAACCACGACTTCGCCGGCTACCATATCGCAACTCATGGGGATGTCCCGGATATCGAAGCGATCTGGCTGGATGAGGTGGATGCTCGCTCCAATCCCATGGGCTCACGTGGCATCGGCGAGATCGGCATCGTTGGTACGGCGGCCGCAATTGTGAATGCGATTTACCATGCCTCCGGCGTTCGCGTGCGCGATCTTCCCGTCACGCCGGATAAGTTTTTCGCGGCCAGAGTGTGAGAGCACTGCAGCCGTCAAGTCCAATTCAGTCAAACGCTCACTCCTGACACGCACGCATATCGAAATTGGGATGCCATCGGTGTGTCGCGCCCCGCACGCGGCCGCTTACCAGCGAGGCGCGCGTTCGGCTTTCTTCGTATCGGCACTCCGCGTACGCGCCACGCCTGGTCATTGTCAAGCGGCGAAGTCCTGATCGAGGGCAGTTGATCGGCGAACGACCACAGTGACCGCCAAGATTGTCCGGCGCTTGCGGTCTGGGCGACACGCCGATCGCGGCGATCCAAAGACACGTGTCGCACGCGGTCCCAGCTCGAGCGGTGAGTATCAATTCAGATCCCAGGACGGTGAGGAAAACGGGTAATTCTGCCGGCCCTGTTGTGAGATTTAGTTTTACAAAGGCGATGCCTTCCGCCGTATTACAGACTGGAAGCCGACGCATGAACAAAGGAATGAGCGAGCAGGTCATTCGCGAATCCATCGGACGATTGCGGCACGGGCTCGGCCTGCAGGCGAGAGGTCTCGTGCATCGCGACTGGAACGTCTAAGCGCACTGAAAAAAACTGCAGCGCTCAGGGTAGCGCAAGATCCTTCGATCGCAGGGGGTTCACTCGAGGCGCCGTAAGCTTGAGGGCTGGCGCGATGTCACTTATATTGACACTGCGATCGTAACCCGTCTGAGGTCGCCGAGCGGGAGAAGCGGAGGCTTGAATGAAGTGTCCTAGATGTAATGTCGATATGGTGTTGACGCAGCGGCACAAGCTGCAAGTGAACTATTGCGAAGCCTGCAAGGGTATGTGGCTCGAGCAGGCCGAACTGGGCGAGCTGGAGGATGAGGTCTTCGACTTTGGTGATCGTTGGAAGGGAACGCTATTTCTGAGCACATCCCAGACGACCGATCGGTGTCCGGAATGTACGGAGCATCTACAGAAATTCCAGTACAGATTCTATGAACTCGAAATGGAGGTATGCCCGAACCAACATGGCTACTGGCTCGAGGACGACGAGGACACGAGAGTCCTCGAGCTCATGAAGAGAGAGGAGGTGGATCTCAAGCGCAAGCTGCTTGCCGAGGACAAGTGGGCTGCGACGTTGCACCGTATGCGCTCGGGCTCATTTCTCAACAAGATGCGCGACATGTTCAAGAGGTAGCCGGACATCCGAGTGGCGTGCCGGGTTGCGGAGCGCGGAGTCCCGTATTCCATGGGAGAGCCGGCGCGTGCATCGTGGCGCGGATTCGTTTGCGGGTCGCACGCGTGCGTCCCGATTTAGGTTGTGCCGATCGTTTTCACGTCCGCACTCAACGGAGCGGACTGTTGTGGATCAGCAGGTCCCGAGACCAGCCTGTTGATCCAGGGCACGAGCAGCGTCATGACCACCGCCACGGCCAATGCTCCGGCTCCGAGCCACACGAACAGACGCGTATAGATGGGCAGCGTTTCGACAGGCGAGTGTATTCCAGCCGGGACGTTGGCCAAACCGGCGATCGCGCCGCCGACGTAGGAACTTAGGCCCATGCCTAGGAACCAGCCTCCCATGATGATGCCGCGTGAGCGCTTCGCCACCAGTTGGGAAATCATCGAAAAGCCGAGTGCGCTGATCAGCAGCTCACCGAGTGACTGCGCTGCGTAGCCGGCTACGAGCCACCACGGCGAGGTAATGCCCGCGTGGGCCGTAACGGCGCTTGCTGCGTAGAGAAAGAACGCGGCAGCCAGTAGGTAAAGTCCGGCCGAATATTTGCTCGCCATGGAAAAATCGCCGCGCCTGGATTTGGCCATGCGGCCATACAGCCATGCGAGGGGCATGGCTAGCACCATGAGCCAAAACTGGTTAAGGTCCTGAAATTGTGCTGCCGCGACGTGGACGCCGAGCAGTGAGTGCTTGACGTTGCGTAACGCGAACAGAGTGAGCGACGTGTAAATCTGTTGGTTGTAGATCGCCCAGATGGTAAAGATGAACGTGAAAATGATGCAGGCTACCACGCGTCTTCGGTTGGTTTGCGCACTTGTATTGAATAAATGCGCGAATACATATACGAGCAGCAATGCGCACAGACCAACGACCGTCAGGGCCGCCGCACGATAGCGGATTATCTGCGACAGTAGGAAGGCGATTGGCAGCGATATCGCAATGACGCCAGCGAGGGTGCGCAGCCTAAGCGGCTTAAAGTCGGGCTCTGCACCGTAGGGCCGCAGGTAATCGCGAAATATTCCGTAGTTCAGCAGACCCAGGGTCAGGCCTATGGCGCTGACGCCGAAAGCCAGGTGCCAGCTGTCAAACCGAAGGGGTCCCAGCGCAATGTACCAGCTGTGATGATCCTTGATCCATGGCAGCAGCAGAATTGATACGAATGCCCCGATTTGCAGGGATATGTAGTAGATTGTGAACAGGATGTCGAGCTTGGAATGCTCGCCCTCGTGCAGCCGAGATACCAAATTGTTGGGATTGACCTTGAACAGGCCGTTGCCAAGTGCGATCAGGCCCATTGCCGGGAAAAACGCCGCGTTCGCCGGCACGGATAGGACCAGATAGCCCAGACCGAGCGTGGTAGCGCCCAGGACCATGGTGCGCCGCAGTCCGAGCACATGATCGCCGAGATAGCCGCCCAACATGGGCATTGTGTACACGAGCGCCGAGAAGGTGCCCCACAGGACGTCGGCCCGAGCATCTCCGAAGTGACGTTGCTGCACCATGTAAAGCACGAGCAGGGACGCCATGCCGTAATACCCGAAGCGTTCCCAAATCTCGACGAAGAAGAGCACCAGAAACGC